>JBMZFK010000008.1:2382-31025 GCA_049615365.1 Puniceispirillaceae bacterium (SeqCode) | reverse complement strand
TGTAGACAGACCGGCGGTGGTTATCATAATCACCACCAGCACAGCCCCCAGTATTTGGCGTTTTATCGCCAAACGGGCATAGGCAATAATCCCCTGTTTAAACCGGCTGGCAATGCTGTCCAGAATGGGAATGCGGCGCACTGGTCTGGTGGCAATGCGGTCATTGCCAAGGAGCAGGGCAGATAGGCTGGGAATAAGGGTGGTTGAGACCAGAACCGAGATCAGTACCGATACCGATATCGCTACCCCAATATCGCGGAATAGCTGCCCAACAGGTAATTTCAGCATAATGACCGGCACAAATACCACAACGGTGGTTAGCGCAGAGCCCAGAATAGGGGCCCAGACCTGACGGGCGCCATGAAAGGCCGCTTGCGGGGCGCTTAACCCTTTTTGCCGAAGGCGATAGATATTCTCTTGCGAGACAATAGAGGCATCCACCACCATGCCCACCGCAAAGGCAAGGCCAGCAAGCGAGATCACATTAATCGACATGCCCAACCCTGCCATCGCCACAAAGGTGCCAATAACAGATGTTGGAATCGCCATGAAAATAATAAAGGTCGGTGCAAAGGACCGTAAAAACAGGATGAGTATCGTCAAGGCCAGCAAGCCGCCAATCCAGATATTTTGCTTTACCAGATCAATTGCCGAGGCGATATAATCTGTCTCGTCATACACTACCCGCAAATTCAGGCCGCGTGACTGTAAAATCTCGCTATTCAGCTCGTCTATCACGCCGTGCAATCTTGTCATTGTTTCCACAACATTGCTGTTTTGTTCGCGCAATGCATTCAGGATGACCGCATCCTTGCCATTTAGCCGGCGAAAGCTGGTGCGTTTTTTGGTAACCAGACGAATGGTGGCAATATCGGATAATAATACAGGTACCAGCTGGCCACTGGCGCTTAAATCATTGCGAACGACAATTTGCCCCGCTGTCTGGGGGGTGAATAAATTGGCTTGCGTGCGCACTGTATAGGTGCGTTTGCCGCGGTCGATCGTGCCAACAGACAGGGTTGCCGATGCCTGTCTTAGCGCTTGCAATATTTGTGGCAGGCCAAGATTATAGCGGATTAGATCGTTAGGATTGATCTCTACCCGCATTTCCCGGCGGCCGCCGCCATATAGAAAAATCTCCGCAACGCCGCTGACTCTCTCAAGCGGGGCAACGATGCCATCTTCCAGAAAATTCCCCAGCTTTTCAACATCTACGCCGCTATCTTGAGTGGCGGTAAGGGCAAGGCGGGCAATCGGGCTATCATCTGAATTTGAGGTGCGCACTTGCGGGGCAGAAGCCTCATCTGGCAAATCGGTGATGCCAGATAGCTCGGATAAAAGCATCGTCAGGGCTTTATCCATATCTGTGCCCACCCCATAGGTCAGGGTAACGCGCGCACGCCCTGTATCCGAGCGTGAGGCAATATCCTCGACACCGCTAAGTCCGGATAATTCTGTTTCCAGCCGCGAGACAATCTCTCTGTCAACATCTTCAGGAGACGCACCAGACCACGACATCCGCACCTGCAAGATAGGCTTTTCGATATCCGGACTCATCTGGATAGGAATAATCTGGGACGAGACGATACCAAACATAACCGTCAGGATCATCATCGCCATAACCGCGACAGGACGTTCGATAGCAAATTTAATCAGGCTATTCATATCTTATATCTACTCTTTAGCTGGTTTGCCTGTTGGTCTGGCGCCGGGTTTTTGCCCTTTTTTCCAGCCGCCACCTGTGCGCTCGCCGCCAGTGGAAATCTCGCTGCCGTCACTTAAAATCTCGTTGCCCTTGGTGATCACTTTCTCACCAGCCCGAACACCGGCGAGTATAACCACCTTGTCCTGCACCGCCCCGCCAAGGGTAACAATGCGCTGCTCGGCACGCCCCTGATTTGCCACAAAGACGACATAGCCCCCATTTACAGGCACTAATGCGTCTTGTGAAATGGTGATCAGGTTTTCAGGGGCGCTGGTGGGAATACGCAAACTAAGCGCGGTATTTTCAGCCTGTGCCAATGCCGGCAATCCATTCACAGGAACAAACCGGACAGGGCGAGTGCTGGTGCGGCTGTTTTGGGTTGGCAATATCGCCCGTAATTTCAGCTTGATAGGAGCTGTATTGGCAACAGCTATGCTGGAGGCGGTTTCGATTTCTGCTTCAATCACATCTGCAGGGGATAAAAAACCGATATAGTCAGCCGGGATATCTGCTTCTACCTCAAAGCCTGTATTGGTGCGGATACGGGCGATTTCTTCTCCCTCGCGCATATAAAGGGCATTTGCCTCTGCCAGTTTAAAGATTTGCCCCTGTACCGGGCTTGTTATTACAGCTTTGGCAAGCTCGTCCTGTAATTCTTCTATTTGCAGCCCCAGCCGTTCTGCGGTCAGTATGGCAGTATCGCGTTGTGTGCGAAGCTGTGCGAGCGCACGGTTTCGGTGCAGGATTTGCTCACGGGCTGCCAGAAAGGCTGATTTTGTTGTATCAAAGGCTTCTGAAGAAATGGTCTGGCTTGCCCGTAATTTCTCGGCACGGTCCAATTTAGCTGTCAGCAGGGTAAGCTTTTCTTCTGCAACCAGGCCAAGCTGTTCTTCTAAATCTATATCTTCAGTGGATTGACGGATACGGGTTTCGGTTTCCTGTTTTTGTAATTCCAGCAGGCGCTGTTGATAGCGCAATTTTGTGCTGTCCTGTTCTGCCAGCTTTTGACCCTGGGTAACGATATCGCCAATCCGCACCCCGGTCAGGCGAACCGTGCCAGCTGCCGGGGCGGTGACAATTTCCATGATGCCGGTTTTTACCCGGCCCTGAATTTGTGTTTGCGGCGCTACACGCTGTTCGGTGGCATTCTGGATTTCTACCTTGGCGCTTCGCCCATAGGATTGTGCATGTGCAAGGTCAGCAAGTGCGATGCTGATAGCCAGCCAAATTCCCGATAATATCAGGGTCGTGCCAGCTTTTGCTAATGCTGGCCTCTCAACTATTCTGGACATGATAAGCGCTCTCCACCCTCTGCGATATCCGAAATTATCTTTATAATAAAGGAAATGCGCCCCCAAAAGAAAATAGAGCCAGCCAATTCCTGTTATATTATATACGTAATAACATCATCAAAAGCGCAGTTTTATTGTGGTTTTTGTAATCTCAGACAGGCAAAAACAAAGCCTCTTTCCAAATGGAAAGAGGCCTGTCTTACAGTGCTATCCTGAAATTTTTGCTGGCTCGTTAAACGGAGGGAGGAAAGTTCGGAGCCAGGATAAGTTTAGGCAGCATTATTGTTTTTGGTTGACCAGTCGCGCACATAATCAGAGATTTCGCTGCGTGTCAGGCCAATATCGGCAAGCGTTCTGTCATCAAGACGGTTCAGCGCGCTGACGCCGCCTGAGAATTCTAGCCACTTGCGGAAGCGGCCAAAGATGGTTGGGGTGTTGTCGTTTACAGCTTTCTTTGCTTTTGCCATTGCTGAGTTCCTTTTCACAAGAATGTTTGAATGTTGAGTTTTCTATCCAACAGGACAATACATTCCACCCATAATGCGCCTCGTTATTATTCTTATTTTTGTGCGCTTGTTATATAAGTCATATATGTTGACCTATAATAAAAGTAAAGTGTTGTTTTTAAATAAAATTAACTTTTTTCAATTCGTAATTTTCTAACCTTTAACGCATTTTCCTATCGGGAAAAATTCAAAAAAACGGACGCGATTGAAAGAAAATGATCAAGGGGATATTAAAACCGCACTGTAACCTTTCAGATAAGCACATTACCGATTATAATAGTGGGGCCGAGTCAGAGGTTTAAGCAACCAATATGGCAGGTTTAGCCAGCTGATCTGATAAAATTGGACCCGGATTTTAGGGCTGGATAAACTGTTATCCGGGGGAATGTTAACGCTAATAATTCAAAGACAGAGAAAGCCAGGACGTGTCTGCATCTGCTTATACCAGCTTTGCCTTTATTTGCCGGTCTTGTCTGGCCTCGGGCTATCTGGGTGCGCAGCTGCCGCCTGAAACCTGTTTGGAATGCGGGGGAGGGCCGCTGATCCTGCATGATGAGTTATTTGACCTATCGCTGGCCCATATAGATTGCGATGCGTTTTACTGTTCGGTTGAAAAACGGGATAATCCGGATTTACAGGACCAGCCGGTGATTGTTGGCGGCGGCGAGCGCGGTGTGGTGGCGGCGGCCTGTTATGTGGCGCGGCGGTATGGTATTCGCTCGGCCATGCCGACCTGGCAGGCAAAGCGTGCCTGTCCATCGTTGGTTATTATCAAGCCCAGAATGGCGCATTATCAAAAAATTGGCCATCAAATCCGGGAAATGATGCAGCAGCTAACCCCGCTGGTACAGCCCCTGTCCATTGATGAGGCATTTCTGGATCTGGCGGGAACGCAAAAGCTGCATAATGCCCCGCCAGCCCTATCACTGGCACGGTTACAAAAACAGATAAAAGAAGAGCTGCGCCTGACGGTTTCGGTAGGGCTGGCCGCCAATAAATCCATGGCCAAAATCGCGTCTGATCAGGATAAGCCAGATGGGTTTTATGTTATTGGCGCGGCAGAGGCAAAATCCTGGCTGGCACCGCGTCCAGCCAGCTTGCTGTTCGGGTTGGGTAAATCGCAAATGGCTAAATTAAATGCGGCGGGCATTGTTACCTGCGGGGATATTGCCGCCTTGCCAGAAGGCCAGCAACGCACCTTGCTGGGATCGGACGCTTTTCGATTGGTGAATCTGGCCAGCGGTATTGACCCGCGCGCTGTGGTGCCACGTAGCCGGGCTAAATCTATTTCTTCTGAGACAACTTTTGCCGAAAATCTGTCAGATTATGAGGCGCTGGCGGCTATAGCTGAAACCCTGTCCAGCAGAGTATCGCGGCAGTTAAAACAACAGGGGCGTGCCGCGATAAAGGTGACGCTAAAGCTGAAATTTCCAACCCACCGTCTGATTACCCGCTCGCGCACCCTGCCAGGGCCAACACAGATGCAGCATGATATCTTTGCCGCCGCCAGCCAATTGTTGCGCGCTGAAACTGGCAAAGGGCAATCCTACCGCCTGCTTGGTATCGGGGTGGAGTTGGATGAGCTTCAAAGATCGGCTGCTGAACCCACCCCTGCCAGCCTGCTGGATATTGTAGATGAGGGACGGAAGAAGAAAAACAGGCTGGAGGCCGCAATTGACCAGATACAGGAAAAGCTGGGACAGGATATGGTGAAAACAGGTCGGCATTTAAAAAAACCGGAACATTGATATCCCCTGAAAAGTGATAAAAGGCCATTTACCCCTGCCGCTGCCCGGAGTAGGGTCAGGTAAATATATAAAGGATAGCTATCGTGTCTCGCTCTCTTGCCAGCCCTCATGATATCGAACAGGCGCTATTTTTTTATGGCACCCTAAAAGCCGCCGAAGTACGCGAAGCGGTTCTGGGCTATCCTGTGCCGGACCGCCAGCTTCAGCCAGCCCGGCTATCCGGCTTTCAGGTGCGTCGGGTAGCAGGTGCTTTTTATCCGATGTTGATAGAGGCGGCGCCAGATGCAATCGTAGAAGGGGTGATCATGACTGTGACCAACCGTCAGGATCTGGACAGGCTGGACAGATTTGAAGGGGCAGATTATCAGCGGGTTGAGGTATCTGCCATTTGTGCAGATGGCCCGCGCCCGGTGCAGATTTATCAGCCTGCCCCGCATCTGAAAGCAGCAGAATTATGGGATTTTCAGCGCTGGTATGAAACAGATTTAGATAATTTTCTAGCACAGGATTTTAACCTTGATGGGGTGCGCAGACCCTAGAAGTGTTGCACATTTACTGGCGGTTCATATCTAGCCATATAGATTGCCAGGGCTAGCGGTGCTTTCGGGGCAAAAAATATTTTTCAAGAGTGGTAAAGGTTAATAATTTTATGGAGTTATCTTTTGCATCTGTGCTGGCTGCTCTTTCTATCCAAACCGATAATATGGCTGTTTTTTGGCTGGTAGCGGGCTTGTCTGTATTCAGCGTTGCGGTCTCTAAATCTGGATTTGGCGGGGCTATGGGCGCGCTTGCGGCGCCGTTAATGCTAACTGTTTTGCCAGCAAAAACAGCGCTGGCGGTATTGCTACCACTATTTTTGGTAACAGATTTCTGGGCTGTCTATATCTGGCGTGGCTACACCGTCAAGAGTCTGCTTGCCTGGATGGTGGTGATGGGCATAGCAGGGCAAGTTCTGGGCTGGATGGTTATCAGCTATATTGATGATCAGACGCTAAAAGCCTGTATTGGCGGGCTGGCCTTGTTTATGGGCGCGCGCTATTGGTACAGGGTTTACAAGCCTGCCATTGGCGTGGCGGCGGCGCATGTAAAAAAAGCCATGCGCAAACGGTTTCGGGAACGGGCGGTTATCTGGTGTACCCTGTCCGGTTTTTCCAGCTTTATTTCGTTGACGGGCGGTATACCTGTTCAGGTTTATATGTTGCCTATGGCGGTGCATCGGTTTTTCTTTGTCGGTACGCTGGCCTGGTATTTCTTGCTGATTAATCTCGCAAAGCTGCCCTTTTTCCTTGATTTAGATCTCTTTACCACCGGCAGCCTTGTAACCAGCGCGGCGCTATTGCCGATCATTCCGATTGGCGTGATTTTTGGAAAATGGCTGGTGCGGCGGATAAATGACCGGATTTTTTATCATATTGCCCATTTTTTTCTGATAATACTTGGGCTAAGGCTGATATATACCTCGCTATAATCACCTCCCCCTGTCACCGGGTTTTGTTTGTAAGTTTTTTCAAGAGGGCTGTTCATTGAGACGTTGGCGCCATTTACTGATTGCGATTGCTACTGTGCCAGCCATTGGCATTTATGCTGTTTTATGTGTGTTTCTGGCAGATTATCTGACAGGTGTGCATTGGCTGCTGGATAGTCTTTTTTATCTGATTGCCGGACTGGCATGGTTGTATCCGGCAGGCTTTGTGATCAGCTGGCTCGCCCGTCACGAAGCGGGATAGGCATGTTACCTGTCCAGCCTGTAAAAAGGTTTCTGGTTTTTACAGGTTTGTTGCTTGATCTTTGGAACAGTTTCTGTCGATATTCAAATAAATGAACCTAGGCTCTTGCCTATGGTTGGGATAGCAAAATAGCGGCGTCAAAATAAGGCGCCCGGCATCTGTTTTGCGACAGGGAAAATTACTAGCGATCGGAAGGTCAGCGTGAAACGCTATTCAGCTTTAAGTATCTTGAAAGAAGGGCTGTCTGGTCATAAGGGCTGGCAACCGGCATGGCGCGATGCGGCTCCTAAACCTGCTTATGATGTGATCATTATTGGTGGGGGCGGGCATGGGTTGGCAACCGCCTATTATCTGGCAAGCCTGCATGGCATCACAAATGTGGCTGTGGTGGAAAAGGGCTGGATTGGCGGTGGTAATTCTGGCCGCAATACGACCATTGTTCGCTCCAACTACTCTATGGAAGGCAACACAGCCTTTTACGAACATTCGTTGAAATTATGGGAAGGGCTTTCCCAAGAGCTGAATTACAATGTGATGTTCAGCCAGCGTGGCCACTTAAACCTGTTTTTCACCCCCGCACAGCGCGATGCGTTGGCCAGACGCTATAATATTATGCGCCTGAACGGTATTGATGGAGAGTTCCTGAGCCGTGATCAGGTGCAAAAAATGGTTCCGCATCTGAATTATGCCGAAGAGTCACGGTTTCCGATTATGGGCGGCTTTTTGCAGCCGCGTGCCGGTACCGCTCGTCATGATGCGGTGAATTGGGGTTATGCTCGTGCTGCATCTGCCTTAGGCGTGGATATTATCCAAAATTGCGAGGTGACAGGCTTTATCCATCAGGGCGGCACGATAATGGGGGTTGAGACCAGTCGCGGGGAAATACGGGCGGAAAAAATAGGGATGGCCGTAGCCGGATCGACCTCGCTATTGGCAAAGATGGCCGGGCTTGGCAAATTGCCGATAGAAAGCCACAAGCTGCAGGCCTTTGTCTCTGAGCCTATCAAACCGTTTCTGGATACGGTTGTGGTGTATTCTGCCTATCACGGGCATTTTTATATCAGCCAGTCTGACAAGGGCGGGATGGTGTTTGGCGGCGATCTGGATGGCTATAATTCCTATGCCCAGCGCGGTAATCTGCCAATTTATCAGGATGTAGCTGGATGTGCGATGAATGTAATGCCGGCATTGGGGCGGGTGAAAATCCTGCGGCAATGGGCTGGCATTATGGATATGTCGATGGATGGCTCCCCCTTTATTACCAAAACCGATATTGATGGTCTGTATCTGAATGCCGGATGGTGTTATGGCGGGTTCAAGGCGATACCGGGATCTGGCTGGTGTTTTGCCCATACTATCGCCGAGGATGCGCCACATGAAATTAACCGGCTTTTGACGCTGGATAGGTTCCGCGAGGGTCGGCAAATCGACGAAACCGGACATGGCCCCTTTCCAAAAGCGCATTAAAACAGACAGGGTATCTGAAAATGATAAGGCAGCAAACATATACACAGACAGGCGGGGACGATGCTGAGAATTGACTGTCCATTTTGCGGTTTGCGAAATCACCATGAATTTACCTATCTTGAAGATGGCAGCGTCACAATGCCTGACCTGAGCAGCACTGAGGAAGAGGCATGGTATGAGGCTGTATTTTTGCGGGAAAATCCGCGCGGCACACATATAGAGGACTGGCATCATACACAAGGGTGCCGGATGGTGGTTCGGGTAAAGCGTGATACCGCTACGCATAAAATTCTGTCTGTTGAGCCTGCCCATCCGGATTATAAGAAAACGCATGGATCCAACATTTGGCCACGCCGCATCGCCGCTGTACGGAAATCTGGCAAGGCAGGGGCAAGCTGATGGGTTCATTCAGGCTAGACAAAGGTGGAAGGGTCAATCGGGACAAGCCTGTTTCGTTTCGGTTTAATGGCCGCCAGCTCACCGGCTTTGAGGGGGATACGATTGCCTCTGCGTTGTTGGCAAATAATGTGCGCCAGGTGGGACGCAGCTTTAAATATCACCGTATGCGCGGGGTAATGTCCGCAGGTCCCGAAGAGGGCGGCGCATTATTTAATGTCAATGAGGGTGCCAAACGTATTGCCAATGTAAAAGGTACAATGGCTGAATTACGGCAGGATATGCAGGTGCGTGCCCAAAATGCCTATCCGACGATTGGCTTTGATATTGGGGCGATTAACAGCCTGTTTGCCCCCTTTCTTACTGCCGGTTTTTATTACAAAACCTTTATGGGGCCAGCACGTAGCACCTCTTTCTGGATGTTCTGTGAGCGGTTTATTCGCAAGGCAGCCGGACTGGGTAAAGCCTCGCGCAACCCAGATCCCGATAGCTATGATATTGCCTATTCATTTTATGATATTTTGGTCATAGGGGCAGGGCCAGCGGGTCTGCATGCCGCAGCAGAGCTGGCAGAGCAGGGACACAAGATATTGCTGGTTGAACAGGATTTTGAAGCCGGTGGCAGTTATTTGGCAAGCGGTGAGGCAAGCGATATTGCCGTGCGGGATACAGCATTAAAGCGCCTTGAAAAAGCGGGCGGCAAGCTGATGCTTCGGGCCACGGCCTTTGGGCTATATGATGGGCTGGTCACAGGGGTACTGGAACGCCGGACCGATCATGTACATAATCCTGATCCCCATAGCCCGCGGGAAATCACCCATATTGTTCATTCCCGGCAAATCATATTGGCCACAGGGGCCGCCGAGCGGGGGCTTGCGTTTGGCAATAATGACCGGCCCGGTGTTATGCTGGCAGGGGCGCTACGTGCCTATGCGTGCCGCTACGGGGTAATGGCCGGAAAATCGGCTGTTCTGGCCACTTGTCATGATGGCACCTATGAGGATGCTATTGCGCTGGCTCGGCTCGGCATGAAAATCACGCTAATTGATGCCCGTAATCACAAAAGCCGCCGCCTGGGGGAGGCGTACGCTGCCGGTATTGTTGTGCTGAATGGCAAGGTTCCTGTAAATGTGGCTGGAAACAAGGCAGTAGCTGCCCTGGAAATCGCAGATATTGATGAGGCGGGTATTGTCAGTGCAATAACCACCCTGGTTGGGTGTGAGGTGGTAGGTATGTCCGGGGGGTATTCGCCTATTATCCACCTGCCCTCGCATCGCGGTATTAAACCGCGCTGGGAGGCTTCTATCCACGCCTTTATCACCGGCAAAACATCAGAAAATATAGCTGTGATTGGGGCGGCTGACGGCGTGTTTGGCCAGCAAGCCTGTATTGATCATGCCCGGCAACTCTGTCACAAGCTGCGCGGTGAAAAGGTCGGCACAAGCGTGCGTCGCGGGATCCCGGGCGGTATGCGCCCTGTGTTTGAAATACAGGTGGAAGGGCGAAAATTAAAGGCCTTTATTGACCCGCAACATGATGTTACCAGCGAGGATATACGCCAGGCTCACCGTGAAGGCTTTGTGTCGGTTGAGCATATGAAACGCTATACCACCCTTGGCATGGCTACCGATCAGGGGCGGGTTGGCAATATATTGGGGCTGGCGGTAATGGCACAGGCACAAGGGCTGGCGGTTGGCACCTCTGGGGTAACGACCTTTCGACCGCCATTCACGCCAGTATCTATTGGCGCGCTGGCAGCGCGTGAACGCGGGGCAGAATGGCGCCCGACACGCCGTACCGCCATGCATCATGCCCATCTGGCGGCCGGTGCGATAATGACCGACGCTGGCGCCTGGAAGCGGGCATGGTATTATCCGCAGGCAGATGAAACCATTGAAGATGCGTATATCAGGGAAGCTGCCACGACCCGCCAGAATGTCGCGATGGTTGATGTCTCTACTTTGGGCAAGATTGCGGTACAGGGGCCAGATGCTACCGAGTTTCTAAACCGTCTTTATGTGAACCCTTTTGCCAGGCTGGCGATTGGCAAGGCACGATATGGCATTATGCTGCGCGATGATGGTATGGTGCTGGATGATGGCACCACCTGGCGGCTGGCCGAAGATGATTATTTTATGACCACCACCACCGCTCAGGCCGCCCCTGTGATGCAGTTTTTAGAAGAATTACTGCAACGCCGCTGGACTGATTTGCAGGTGCATGTAACCTCGGTAACAGATCAATGGGCAGGTATGGCGGTTGCTGGTCCTTGCGCCCGCGAGGTTTTGCAAACCAGATTCCCGCAAGTTGACTGGTCAGATGATCAATTTCCCTTTATGGCGGTGCGGGAATTTACGCATACCCATGACGGGCGGGATATCACCTGCCGGGTTGCGCGTATTTCCTTTTCTGGCGAGCGTGCATTTGAAATTTATGTGCCGTTTGATTGTGGCGAGGCAATTTGGACCTATCTTGCCAGCGCTATTCACGAAACTGGGGGCTGTCTGTATGGAATGGAAGCGCTGGGAGCCTTGCGGATTGAAAAAGGGCATGTCACTGCTGCCGAGCTGGATGGGCGCGTTACGCTCGAAGATGCTGGCTTTGGCCGTATGGCCTCAAAAACCAAGCCCTTTATAGGCTCTGTCCTGCGCCAACGCTCCTATCTGCAGGCTGAGAATAGGCCGCAGCTGGTTGGGATTTACCCTAAAGATCGCACAACCAAATTTTCTGCGGGCGCTATCTTATGTGCGCCAGACAATTTATCCGGCTTTGGCAAAGGGTGGGTTACCGCTGTTACCCATTCGCCAGCTATTGGTCACTGGATTGGGCTGGGCTTTGCAACTGGCGGGGTTAGCGCGTGGGAGGGCAGAACCATTATCGTGGCTGACCCGGTGCGAGATAGTTTTGTTGAAGCCGAAATTGTCAGCCCGCATATGTTTGACCCTAAAGGAGATCGGCAGAATGGCTAGAGATCTGGAAGTTTTGGGAAAGGCTGGTGAAGGGCTGGCACGGCTGGTTCCAGGGCGCTATGGCTCCGGGGGGAAGGCTGGCGTAAAAATGACAGAATTAAGCGGTGCTACCATCACCCAGCTGGCGTTTTTTCCAGAACAGGTAATTGCGGTTAAATCAATGCTGAAACGCCAGTTTAAACTTCTGCAACTCCCAGATTTTTCTGCATCCAGCCAAACTGAAGACAGGCTATGTCTGCGTCCGGAAATAAACAAATTATGGCTGGTGACTGCCCAGCCTGTTATGGCTGATTTGCCTGCCAGCATAGCTAAATACTACCCGTTAGATATATCGGCTTCGAAAGTTTGCTTGCAGCTATCAGGGGCAGAGGCCGCCAGCCTTATTAACCGGCAAGCAGCGGTTGATCTGTCCTGTCCAGATGGCCAGTTTATGGCAACAGGCATGCACCATATCGGGATCCATATTCTGAAAATGAGTAGCGAGAATTATATCCTGTTTATACCTTCCAGCTTTGCTGAATCTTTGGCGCATAATCTGTTTGAAATTGCCTGTCAGTTCGGGGTGCGGGTATCAAAGCCTGTCAGATGGTCTGAAAGTCAGGCAGGCAGGGTATAATGTTCTCTGTGTTTTCCACGGCCAGCCCCAAACAACGCGCACGCCCTAAAAAACAGCCTGAACCCACAGAGCGTCCCTTGCAGGCTGTAATTAATCAGGCCTATGAATTGATGGATGTGCATGGCCTTAGCGGGTGGCAAATCCGGCTGGATCATGCACGCCGCCGGGCGGGTTTATGTGATTATAACCGAAAGGTGATTTCATTATCCCGGCATTATGCCCGCTATGCAGAGCCAGATCATATCAAGGATACCATTTTACATGAAATTGCGCATGCTCTGGTTGGCCCCGGTCATGGGCATGACGCGGTTTGGCGACAGAAAGCACGGGAAATTGGATGTAGTGCGGCCAGATGCCATACGCTGAGCTTTTCGCGGGCGCGGTGGATAATGCACTGCCCAAAGGGATGTTTTTCCAGCGAGCGCCATCGTCGTAGCTCCGGACTTGTTTGTGCAAAATGTAAAACGCCAGTGGAATTCACCTCTTATGCCGAAGCTGGCGAAAGTGGGGTTTCCATTCACCACGAGCCATAGATATAAGAGCCATGGATATGAGCGCCGCTTCTTTATTTTCTTTTCAGGACAGGCAAGAGATATTTGCAGCTGCTATTGACAGGCTGGCAGACAGCCCCTTTGCTAACCCTGAGTTTTTTACAGCACAGGAAATAGCCGCCATCAAGGCAGCGGCACTGGCTCTGCCATTTCGTAAAGCCAGCCCAAAGGTTGGCAATAATGTGCATCAGGATTTTGAGATCTGTTTTCCAGCGCCAATGGAAGGGGTGTTTGCCCAGCTTGCCAGAGGTTTGGAAGGGCTGGCTGCCTCTATGCAGGCAGCGCATCCGCAATTATTTGAATCGCCTGTTCTTATCAATGATTTTGCGGTGCAGCGCTATGCCCCTGCTTCTGCCGGCATCGGGATACATAAAGATGCGCTAGGCTACCGGAATCTGGTTTTCATCATCACGCTGGCAGGTTCTTCTGAGCTTTTCACCTGTTTGGAACGCGATGGCACCGGGCGCCAGTTAATAGAAGATAAGCCAGGACGTCTGGTGGTGTTGCCAGCGCCGGGGCTTGCTTATCTGCCAGACCCGGCAAGGCGCCCCTTGCATGGGGTGGATAATATAAAAGATGGCCGTCTATCTATCGGTTTTAGATGTCAAAAAGCCTGATCCCAATAATGATGGCAGCGCGCAAATATTATCCTTTTGGTAGGGCTTGTCAGCCTTGTAAAACACTGTCACACTAAAAGATGAACAGATGGCAGTGGGACATGCCATCTTCTTTCGGCCAGCTTCTTTCGGCCAACTTTCGGCCAGCAAGTTAGAGACAGAGCTGTTAAGAATATGTTGCGTGACCTCGTCATCTGACGGTTTTTGATGTCAGACAGAGGAGCAACACAACATGATTATAAATGTTTCCGGACAAAATATGGACACAGGCGCAGCTTTTCAGGAACATAGCCGAGAGCTAATCGAGCATATCGTTGAAAAATATTATACCCCTGCTGTTAGCGCCAATGTTACTCTGGAAAAAACTGATGGCGGATTTGATGTACGTATCCGCATGAATTTAACACGCCGCATAGAACTGGAAGCAAGTGGTTTTGCAAGGGACGCCCATGCGGCACTGGAAGATGCTGGCCAGCATGCAGAAAAGCGGCTTAGACGCCATAAAAGGCGGCTGAAAAACCATCGGCAGCAAGCCGAAACTACAGAAGATATTATCTCTGCCCCTATGTCTATTTACGCCACCGCCCATATGGAAGCGATGAATGGCGAGGAGAGCAGGGAGTCAGAAGATGGCAGCGGGGATGATAGCTTGCCGATTATCGCCGAACTTTCCTATGAGGTGGAAAGCCTGAGCGTAGAGCAGGCGGTAATGCGGCTGGAGCTAAGCGGCGATAATTGCCTGCTGTTCCGCAATTCTGGTCATATGGGGCTAAATATGGTGCATCTGCGCGAGGATGGCAGTATTGGCTGGGTTGACCCAAGGGGAACGCGCGAATTGCAAGGCGCGGCGCAGGCAGTCTAAGGCAAAAATCTGGATAGATTTCTCATCTGGAACGCTTTTTTATCAAACAGGCTAGGGGCGTGTGGCTGGCAAGTTTATCGCCTCTATCTGCCATTGCCCACCTGCATGATGGGCATGCTGATGCGGCAGAAAATTAAAGATGGTCTGGCTGTAATTGCCTATCTGAATAGAGAGCGCACGATCCAGAGGCAAATCCAGGCAATAGGCGATCACCGCACGAATAGTATGGGCATGGGCAAAAAAGATATGCGGACGGCTATCTTCTGTAGCTGAGATTTCCGTTGAAAACCTATCCATGAACACAGAAATACGCTGATATTGCTGGGCAAAGCTCTCGCCCTCAGGGGGAATGATATCCGGGGTCTGAAAAGAAAAATTATGGCGTGGGGCGCTTTGTAATTCTGCCCATACATTATCCAGCTTTGCCCCGGCCCATTGGCCTAAATCCTGTTCGATAATCTCGTTTGTAATGGTTTTTTGCGCAGCCCCAGGGCGTCCCATCCGGGTAAGGGTCTGTTCTAGCTGGGCGGCGGTCTGCTGGCAGCGTTTCAGCGGGCTAATCAGCCAATGCGCCGCATCTGGCAACATTCTGGCTAGCGCATCGGCACTTGCCCTATCTGGAACGATATCGGGATCATGGGCAGGGACATGCCCTTCAGGCCGCCAGGAAGGAGCATGGCGTATCCAGATACATTTTGTTACAGGCTTTTTCATGCGTGGCGATCTTTCTTAAATCTACATAATTTTTTGCCCCGGTTCTGTTTTTCAGAACGGTCTTTGATAATGAAATGGCACAAAACCCTTCCTGCACAAGTTCTGTTCTTGCAAAAAAGGATAAAGGGGCGCCAGAATTTGGCAAGAAGGGCAGGCGTTTCCATTCCTCCGCCAGAATAGGAATTGTTCCTGCCTTTGCCTGTTGGTTTATTTCAGGATAGCTACCGGGTGGCGGTACTGGGCAAATAGGCGTCCTGTTTGAGATATTCAGACCAGCTAGTAGCCATAGCCTTTTAAAGCGGAATAGCGACATAATCGGCAATAGGGGGGGTGATGGTTAGGCGTAGCACACGCAGAGCAAAAGCAGAAGCTGAAGGCCCGCGCAAATTGCTGGATGGGCAGTTGCCATGGCAGATGCCACGTTATTTTGACCGTCCCACCGAACCGTTATCAGCAGATCAAATTGAAGCGATACATGAAGCCAGCCTTGATGTTATTGAGCAAATCGGCATCCGGTTTTTAAATGAAACTGCACTAGATTACCTGCAACATGCAGGCTGCAGCATTGACCGCAGTGATATGAATGTGAAGATGGACAGGCATTGGGTGATGGAGATGGTGCGCCACGCCCCGTCCAGCTTTACCGTTACGCCGCGCAACCCCCAGCACAACGTCACAATTGGTGACGGGCATTTTATTTTCGGCCAGGTATCCTCGCCGCCAAATATTCTGGACAGTGACACGGGCAGGCGAATGGGCACAAGAGCCGAT
The DNA here is from genome assembly GCA_049615365.1 of Puniceispirillaceae bacterium (SeqCode). GTDB lineage: Bacteria > Pseudomonadota > Alphaproteobacteria > Puniceispirillales > Puniceispirillaceae > JADHLI01. The sequence goes on along the minus strand of JBMZFK010000008.1, from coordinate 15,084 downwards.
TTTTGTAATTTCCTGCACCTCTCGCAAGCCTTTAACTGTATTCACGCCATTGTTGGCTATCCGGTTGAGCCTATGGATTTGCATGCCTCTATTCGGCATTTATATGCAACGCTGGATATGCTGGTGCATACAGACAAGGTTATTCATGGCTATTCGCTTGGCAAAGAGCGTATCGAAGATGTGATGGAGATGACGCGGATAGCTGGCGGGCTCACCCATGAAGAATTTGATGCCAGCCCGCATATGTTCACTAATATTAATTCTTCTTCCCCGTTAAAGCATGATTATCCAATGCTGGATGGGGCGATGCGGCTGGCGAAGCGTAAACAGCCTGTGGTGATCACGCCCTTTACCCTGTCCGGGGCCATGGCCCCTGTGACGATTGTTGGCGCGATTGTCCAGCAAAATGCCGAAGCGCTGGCGGCGATTGCGCTGCTGCAATTTATAAATCCGGGCACGCCTGTGGTATATGGCGCCTTTACCAGCAACGTAGATATGAAATCAGGGGCGCCGGCTTTTGGCACGCCGGAATATATTCGCGCGATGCAGGTTTCCGGACAGATGGCGCGTTTTTATGATGTGCCTATCCGCAGCTCTAATGCAAATGCGGCCAATGTTCCGGATGGGCAGGCAGTTTGGGAATCTGCTTTTTCCTTGCAAGGGGCGATGTCTGGCCATTCCAATCTGGTCTATCATGCAGCCGGGTGGCTGGAAGGTGGGCTGTCGGCCAGCCCGGAAAAATTTGTGATGGATTGCGAGATGTTGCAGCAGATTATCTATACCCAGCAACCTCTTGAATTTGATACAGATGCGCTGGCGGTAGAGGCGATAAATATTGTGGGGCCAGATGGTCATTTCTTTGGATGTGATCACACACAAAAACGATATAAAACAGCATTTTATAATCCGTTTCTTTCAGATTGGTCTAACTATGAAAGCTGGCAGGAAGCCGGCGCAATCTGGACACATGACCGCGCCAAAACAGCCTGTAAACGTATTTTGGAAGAACATCAGCCACCCGCGATTGACCCTGCAATTAACGAAGAATTAGAAGCCTTTGTGGCGCGCCGTGTCGAAGAAGGTGGCGCCCCAACCGATTATTAACCTCCCATTCTGGCACAGGATTTTATCTGTCAATTAGGGGGTCAGACGAAAACATATTTACAAAGCCGGGCAGGCTTGGAAAGAGGACGTAAAGATGCAAGATCAGGCAAGAGTTGTAGTTATTGGCGGCGGTGTTGTTGGGGCCTCTGTTCTCTATCATCTTACCAAGCATGGCTGGAGCGATGTTATGTTGCTGGAACGCTCGGATTTAACCTCTGGCTCTACCTGGCATGCGGCTGGTGGGATGCATACGATTAACGGGGATCCCAATGTTGCCAAGCTGCAGCAATATACGATTGGCCTGTACAAGGAAATTGAAGAGCTGTCGGGTCAGGATATTGGCCTGCATATGACAGGCGGTGTCATGCTGGCGGCAACACAAGAACGCTTTGACTGGTTAAAAGGTGTTTATGCCAAAGGTAAATATCTGGGCATGGATGAGCTGGAGATTATTACCCCGGAACGTGCCGCTGAGTTGATGCCTCTGCTTGATCCCTCACAATTTGTTGGTGCGCTATATGACCCTATCGAGGGGCATTGCGATCCCTATGGGGTGACCCATGCCTATGCCAAAGCTGCGCGTAAAAACGGCGCTGTTGTGGAAACCCAAACCAAGGTGGAAAGCCTGTCACAAACACCGGATGGCACCTGGCATATTGAAACCAATAAGGGGATGATCTGCGCAGAACATATTGTCAATGCTGGCGGATTATGGGCACGGGAAATCGGCCGAATGGTGGGGCTGGAGCTGCCGGTTCTGGCGATGGAACATATGTATTTGCTGACTGAAGATATGCCAGAGGTTGCCGAATTCAACGAAAAAACAGGCATTGAAATGCTGCATGCGGTGGATTTTGATGGCGAAATTTATTTGCGTCAGGAACGTGGCGGCATGTTAATGGGCACCTATGAAAAAGCCTGCCGTCCATGGTCAGAATATGAAACGCCCTGGTCCTTCGGGCATGAATTGCTAGAGCCGGATATTGACCGCATCGCCCCTTCTCTTGAGGTAGGGTTTCAGCATTTCCCCGCCTTTGAGCAGGCCGGGATTCGCAAAATCATTAATGGGCCTTTTACTTTTGCTCCGGATGGTAATCCGCTGGTCGGGCCGATTGAGGGGATGACCAATTACTGGTCCGCCTGTGCGGTAATGGCCGGATTTTCGCAAGGGGGCGGGGTAGGGCTTGCGCTGTCCAACTGGATTGTTAATGGCGATCCGGGCTTTGATGTCTGGGCAATGGATGTAGCGCGGTTTGGCGATTATGCCAATTTGGCCTTTACCAATGCACGGGTGCGCGAAAATTACTCTCGCCGCTTTTCCATTCGCTATCCAAATGAAGAGCTGCAAGCTGCCCGTCCATTGCTGACCACGCCGATTTATGACCTGCTAGAGGCCAGGGGCGCACAATTCGGGGCCAGCTTTGGCCTGGAAGTGCCTTTGTGGTTTGCGCCAAATGGCGAGCGCGATGAATTTTCATGGCGCCGTTCAACCGATTTTGAACATGTTGGCACAGAAGCCCGGGCGGTGCGTGAATCTGTTGGCCTGACCGAAATCTCAAACTTTGCCAAATATAGCATTGAAGGGCCGGGTGCCGCAGCCTGGCTGGACAGGATGCTGGCCTGCAAATTACCAGCGATTGGCCGTATGACCCTTGCCCCGATGTTAAAAGAAGATGGGCGGGTGATTGGTGATTTCTCGCTTGCGCGCCTTGATGAAGATAGCTTTTTTATTGTCGGTTCCGGTATCGCGGAGAGCTATCATATGCGCTGGTTTGAGGCGCATTTGCCAGAAGATGATTTGGTAAGCCTTCATCCGGAAGGGCTGGGTCTTGCCGGCCTTAGCATCGCCGGGCCACAGGCACGCGCGGTATTGCAAAAGCTGACCCATAGTGATGTCAGCCATGCCGAATTTGGATTTATGGCGATAAGGTCTCTGAATTTGGGCATGGTACCCGCGCTGGTGGGGCGGGTCAGCTATACAGGCGATCTGGGCTATGAGATTTGGGTGCGCCCGGAATATCAGCGCCGTTTATTTGGCGATATTCTGGAAGCTGGCGCAGAATATAATATCCGCCTGTTTGGCAGCCGAGCCTTGAACGCCTTGCGTCTGGAAAAGAATTTCGGCAGTTGGGGACGCGAATTCCGGCCTGTTTATTATCCGCATGAAACCGGCCTTGATAGTTTTTGCGCGTTCAAAAAAGAGGCAGATTTCATTGGCAAGGCAGAAGCTGAAAAGGCGCAGAAAACAGGGGCAGGCGCCTATCGCCTGCGAAGCTTTGTAATCGCGGCTAAAGATGCTGATGTGATTGGCGATGAGCCGCTATTTCATAAAGGAGAGGTAGCGGGTTTTGTTACCTCAGGCGGATATGCGCACGGATCGGACGTATCTGTTGCGATGGGGTATGTGAAAGCAGAACTGGCAGATGAAGAAGAAGGCTGGAGCGTCGAGCTGTTTGCGGAAATGCTGGATGCGCGGATGCAAAAACAGCCCCTGTTTGATAGTAATGCCAGCCGTATGCGAAGCTAGCCCCGCCCTATCCTGGCCGTGTGCGCTCTATTTCGCGTTCAGGGCGCGCACAAACATATCGCTGTCACAATTGCCGCCAGAGGCCATCACAACAATTTGCCGGCGCTTGCCTGTGGCTCCGCCTGTCTGGGTGGCGTGAAACTGTTCTAGAAACGCATCGGATAAGGTTGCGGCCAGTGCAACAGCACCGCCCGGCTCTATGGTCAGCTTGAAATAATCCCAGCCAATACGCATCGCCTGCAAGGCTTGCTCATCGCTGACGCTAAGGCCAGCACGCGCCAGCTTCTGGACAATCGGAAAGGTTAGCGCGCCCGGCATGGGGGTGACAATTGCATCGCAAATAGATCTGGCAGACGCGGCATTTTTCTGGCGCTCACCACTGGCAAGAGAGCGTGCAGTATCATCAAAATCAGCAGGCTCTGCGGTATAGAGATGGATATCTGGAAACGCATCCTGCAAGGCAAGTGAACTGCCAGCCATCAGCCCGCCGCCGCCGCAGCAAATAAAGCTATCCGGGATAAAGCCGGCATTTTTTGCCTGGCGGGCAATCTCTAGCCCAGCGGTACCTTGCCCGGCGATTACCCCAACATCATCATAGGGCCGGATAAGCTCGGCATTTTGCTCGGCGGCCAGCTTCTCGCCAATTTCCTCACGGCTCTGATTATAGCGGTCATATAATACCACCTCTGCGCCATAGGCGCGGGTGCCATCTATTTTGGCTTGCGGGGCATCTTCGGGCATAATGATGGTCGCCTTGCGCCCTGACAAAGAGGCAGCCAGAGCAACCGCCTGGGCATGATTGCCGCTGGAATAGGCGATAACAGGCTGGCCATCTGTGCTAAGGGAAAAAACCGCATTACAGGCCCCGCGAAACTTGAACGAGCCGGTGCGCTGCAAGCATTCTGCCTTGATATGCAGATCAAAGGGCAACTGGCGGTTCAACCTGTCCGAGCTGAGCAGCGGCGTGGTTGTTATGGTGTCGCTGATCCGCTCTTGTGCTTTTTCAATAATAGCAGGGGTTACCATGATGTGTCTTTCGATGCTGTGAAATGGTCAGAAGGTCTCATTTGATAATAAAATCAGCCCTGTCTCAACGCAAATCTTGTTTTCCTGCGGGAATTTGTTATTTTCATGTCACAGTTTAGCTAGCGTGCTTTGCGCCTGCGTTCCTAACCTTTTTACAATAGACGAGCATTTTCGATGTCCAGCCTTTATCCTGATCTGCCCTTTTCTGGTTCCTATACGGCATTGATCACCCCGTTCAAAGATGACGGCTCTCTTGATGAGGCGCGGTTTGAGGCGCTTGTCGACTGGCAGATAGAGCAGGGGACAGATGGGCTGGTGCCTGTTGGCACAACAGGCGAGTCGCCAACGCTCAGCCATGAAGAACATGACCGGGTGGTCGAAATTTGTGTGAAAGTCACCAATGGGCGGGTACCGATTATCGCCGGGGCAGGGTCCAATTCTACGGCTGAGGCCGTGCGGCTATCCCAGCATGCTGAACAGGTTGGTGCAGATGCGGTTCTTATCGTTTCTCCCTATTATAACAAGCCAACACAGGCAGGGCTGAAGGCCCATTTCACCAGTGTCGCAGATGCGATTTCCGTACCGCTTATTATCTATGATATTCCTGGCCGTTCTATTGTTCAGATATCGGACGAGGTGATGGCAGAGCTGGCCGCACATCCAAATATTGCAGGTATCAAGGATGCTACTGCGGATTGTGCGCGCCCGACCAAGCTGAAATCCCTGATTGGTGATGATTTTTGCCAGCTTTCCGGCGAGGATGCTACGGTCCTGCCGTATCTGGCCGCAGGCGGACATGGTTGTATTTCTGTGGTAAGCAATGTTGCCCCTGCTTTATGCTCAGAGCTGCATCGCGCATGGGTGGTTGGCAATGACCCATCGGCGGCACTTGCCTTGCATCAAAAATTAATGCCACTTCATACCGCCCTGTTCTGTGAAGCCAGCCCAGGGCCTGTAAAATATGCGGCATCACTGCTGGGGATAGCTGGGCCGGAGACACGACAGCCGCTGGTGGAAATTGCCGATAGCTCCAAGCGGGCGGTAGAGGCAGCCCTGAAGGCTGCAGATCTCATCTAAACTGCCAGATGGGAAATGAACTGTACTATCTTTATTGATTGCTGAGGGCATCTGATGGCCATCACCACCGGGCGCATTGCCGAAAATCGCAAAGCGCGACATGATTATCTGATTGAAGAGACGTTGGAAGCTGGCATCATCTTGCAAGGGAGCGAGGTGAAGTCCCTGCGTCTTGGCCGGGCAAGCATTGCCGAGAGCTATGCAGGTGAAAATAATGGCAAGCTCGCCCTGTTTAACGCCAATATTCAGGTCTATCCGGCGGCACGGGACAATCACGACCCCAAACGCGTGCGCGAATTGCTGGTCAGCCGCAAGGAGCGTAACAAATTACTGGGCATGATCCGGCGTGAAGGCATTACCCTTGTTCCGTTATCCTTATATTTCAATGATCGGGGTCTGGTGAAAATTCAAATCGGTATCGCCAAGGGCAAGAAGAAAGCCGATAAACGCCAGGCAGAGCGAGATCGCGACTGGTCACGCCAGAAAAACCGCTTGCTGAAAGGCAGTTAGTATCCTGTTTCAGGTAAATCTTTTCAAACGCTGGCAAACTTCGCGAAACATCTCTATCGTCAGCCGGTTTGTTTGCACATTATAACGCGAACAATGATAGGAGCTGATAAGCACCAACCCATTTGGCAAGAGTGTTTCCTGATTATGGGCAAACGGATAATCTGCCAGCTTTAGGCCAAAATGACGCAATACCGTTTCATGGGCGATCCGTCCTAGAACAAATATCGCCTTTAGCCCGGTCATCGCCGCAATTTCATCTGATAAATAGGGCCGGCACATCGTAATTTCCGCGGCAACGGGCTTGTTCTGGGGCGGTACACATCTTACCGCATTGGCGATCCGGATAAGGTGCAGATTCAGGCTGTCTTGGGCATGAGGCTGATAGTCCCCGGAGGCCAGACCAATTTCCAGCAGCGCGTCATACAAAACCTTTCCGGCAAAATCACCGGTAAAGGGGCGTCCGGTGGCATTTGCACCGCGCAAGCCAGGTGCTAGCCCCAAAATCAGGATAGAGGCATCTATCGGGCCAAAAGAAGGTACTGGCCCATTATGCCAATCTGGATATTTATCACGGTGGCTATGGATAAAAGTTGCCAGACGCGTACATTTCTGACAGGTTTTAGGGGCAATGAAATCAAGCTGGGAAGAGGGTGATGACACGATGCTTATTCCCGCTCGAACTCGGCGAAAATATCATCCAGTTCCAGAAAATGATCCGCCTTGCGGCGCAAGGCATCTGATACCATATTTGGCTGGGTACGCATCGAGGACACCACCGTTACCCGAACCCCTCTTGATTGCACTTCTTCCAGCAAGCGGCAAAAATCCCCATCGCCAGAAAATAGATAGGCGTGATCGATATAAGGCGACAGCTTTAGCATATCGAGCGCCAATTCCATATCCATATTGCCTTTCATGCGCCGCTCGCCAGTTAATTGATTGACATATTCCCGGGTAAGTTTGCTGACAATGGTATAGCCATTATAATCCAGAAAATCGATCAGCTTGCGCAGATGAGATTGTTCGGACGGGTCGGGCAGGGCGGTATAGTAATAGGCGCGAATAACCCGTTCTTTTTGCTTGAAAAAATCCAACAGGCGCAGATAGTCAATATCCAGGTTTAACAGCTTGGTCGTCGCGTGAAAATTTGAGCCATCAATAAATAATGCTGAGCGTTCTGATAAGGTCATGGGTAAAAGTTCCTAAAAAATATCTATATTAAAAAATTAAGCGTTTAAAAAATTTAGTTTATTCATCAATTGGTTGTAAACCTACCTCTATTTTTATCATTTTTTTTCAGATTGTCTAGTACAGGGCGCGCTTGATTCTGGCATTATCGCCACATTATTGCGGCTCAGTCTGTTCGGGCTGCCGCGCTTTATGTCAGCAAGTGGTTTTTTATGACGAAAATACAAGCCTACCTAGGCATTGGCGGGAATCTGGTGCCAGATGGCTATGATAATTTGCTGGACGCTCTGGAGGCGGCGATAGCTCAAATCGCAGTGATCGCCCCTGTCAAGGCGCGGTCTGGCTGGTATAAAACCGCCCCTGTGCCTGTTTCTGATCAGCCTGATTTTTTAAATGCTGTTTTGGCAGTACAAACCGCCGATACGCCCGATGCGTTGCTTGCACAGCTAAACCAGATTGAAGCGGGCTTTGGGCGGGTGCGCTCAATCCGGAATGCGGCACGGGTACTGGATATTGATATTCTGTTTTTCGGCAACCAGATTATCACCGAGGAGGAGCTGCAGATACCGCATCCACGCTTGCATCAGCGTGCCTTTGTATTGCGCCCGCTAAATGAAATTGCCCCTGATTTTTGCCATCCTGTGAATGGGCGGTCTGTACGCGCTCTCCATCAGGATTTTCTGGCCGGGCCAGATGGCGATCAGGCATGTTTGCCGCTTCGATAGGCCGCTTATCCGATTTATCTTGAGCCAAAGCGCAATTTAGGTTATGACAAGGCAGTTTTTCAAACGACACCGCAAGTGAAAGAGGAGACGAGCTGATGGCCCGCGTCACCGTTGAAGATTGTATTGAAAAAATCCCAAATCGTTTTGATCTGGTTCTGACCGCCGCTCAGCGTGCGCGCAACATCCAAAAAGGTGAGTTGCTGACCATTGATCGCGATGATGACAAAAACCCGGTTGTCGCGTTACGCGAAATCGCCGATGAAACCATTGATACGGTCAATATTGAGGAACGCATTGTACGCTCTTTGCAGCGTTTGAATGAACGCGAGGAAGAAACCAGCACACCAGATGAAGCGTCTGCGACCGCTGAAGAAGATATGTCAAATATGATCGGGCTGAACAGCATTGACAATATGGAAGATACAGGCATGCAAATCGGCACCGGTGCCGAGCTGGATGCGACTGGCTTTGAAGATGTGGATATTGCTTCACTTGACGATGATAGCTGATTAACAGACACTGTTACTATCACCCACTTTGATATGAAAACTGATATAGAGAATGCCGCAAGGATATTTATCCGAACCACGATTATCTGATAGCGACCCTGTTAACACTGGTTATCAGACCCTGGTGGATGCGGCCTCTGCTTATCTTTCTGATGAAGGTCTTGGACGCTTGGACAAGGCCTTTATTTTTGGCCGGGACGCCCATGATGGCCAGAGGCGCGATAGTGGCGAGCCCTATTTTACGCATCCGCTGGCGGTCGCGATTTTGCTGGCAGATATGAAACTGGACGCTGATACGCTTATCACGGCGCTGTTGCATGACACCGTAGAGGATTGTGATGTTAGCCTGGCCGAGATTGGCAAAAAATTTGGCGAGGAAGTCGCTGAACTGGTTAATGGGGTTACCAAGCTTAGCCAGATTGAACTGAAATCCATAGATACCAAGCAGGCTGAGAATTTTCGTAAATTTGTTCTGGCTGTCGGGCGTGATATCCGCGTGTTGCTGGTTAAGCTGGCAGACCGTACCCATAATATGCAAACCCTGAATGCGGTTCAAAAAGATGAACGACGCTGGCGGATTGCAAATGAAACAATGGAAATCTATGCACCGCTTGCCGAACGGATGGGGATTACCCGTTTTCAGCAGGAATTGGAAGATTTAGCTTTTCAGGAATTACAGCCGGAATTGCGGGAATCCATTGTCAGCCGGCTCGAATTTTTGGCTCTTGAAACAGAACAGATTGTCCCGGATATCTGTGCAGAGCTTCACGCGCTGATCCAGAAGCATGATATCCTTTGCGAGGTGACCGGAAGGCGGAAAACCCCTTATTCTATCTCGCGCAAGATGATAGCCAAGAATATCACAATGGAACAGCTGGCAGATGTGATGGCTTTTCGCATTATGGTTCCAGATACCGCTGCCTGCTATCAGACGCTGGGCATACTTCACACACATTTTCCGGTAGTAATGGGGCGGTTCAAAGATTATATTTCAACCCCGAAGGCAAATGGCTATCAATCCCTGCATACCGGGGTTATCGGCCCCTTAAAACAGAAAATTGAAATCCAAATCCGCACCGCGACTATGGATGACAAGGCCGAGCGCGGGGTGGCTGCCCATTGGAGCTATAAACAGGGTAGTCGCGGCGGGGATGGCGAGCAGGTGCAAAAGCTGGAAACATTCCGCTGGGCACGCGAGCTTTTATCCTTGCTGGAATTAAATGATGAGCCAACCGAATTTCTGGAGAATACCAAGCTTGAGATGTACAAGGATCAGGTGTTCTGCTTTACCCCAAAAGGCGATTTAATCGGATTGCCAAAAGGGGCAACAGCGATTGATTTCGCCTATGCGGTACATACAGTTGTCGGGGATAAATGTGTTGGTGTGATGATCAATGAAAAACGCCGGCAATTAACAACCGAGCTGGTAAATGGCGATCAGGTAAAGGTGCTGACAGACAAGGATGCCAAGCCGAAAAGTGAATGGGAAGATTATGCGGTAACTGGCCGAGCCAAATCGGCTATCAAGCGGTTTATCCGCATGGAAAAGCAGAATGAATTTGGCCGTGTGGGCAAAGCTCTGCTGGAACGCGAATACAGGTTCCGCAAAACCCCCTTTGATGAACAGGTGATTATCAGCGTGTTATCTGCGTTTAAACTGGCAACCATTGAAGAGCTATATGTGCATATTGCCGAGCAGCGCATTAAAACACGGGAAGTGTTTGAACAGCTCCACCCGGAAATGGCGCTGTCGAATGGCCGTGATAAAACAGGTCGCAAGCGCAGTGCAGATGCCCTGCCACAGCCGGTATTTTCAATGGATAGTTCATTTGAGGGGCTGGCGGTGCATTTGGGGAAATGCTGTCACCCGCTGCCGGGGGATCGTATTGTTGGCATCGCCACCACAGGTAAGGGGATTACGGTTCATACAAAAAGCTGTTCAACCCTGACCAAATTTGTAGAAATCCCAGAATTATGGCTAGAGGTAGAATGGCCGCGAAATAATCTGGCCAGACATGGGGGCTGTATCCGCGCGGTAATCCTGAACGAGCCGGGGGCGCTGGCCGCCCTATGCACGGTTATTGGCCAGCAAGCCGGGAATATTACCCAAATTCAGCTCACCGAACGAAATCTGAATTTTTTCACCTTCATACTTGATATTGATGTCAAAAACTTGGAACATATCCAATCTATTGTATCTGTATTGAGATCCAACAAATACATAGAATCCGTAGATCGTCATAGTTTATGATGATATCAGTATAAAGTTCTTAATTTATGTTTAGACGTCGTGTTCCATTGAGCTGGCAGGCTCGTTTGCGTGAGATTATTTTGCCACGCAAGGGGTTTTCGCGTCTTTACAGCTATATGGCGCAGCGCGTATTGCGGATGCCTGGCTCGCCCTATTCCCTGGCGGCGGGGTTTGCTTGCGGGGTGGCGGTATCTTTTACCCCGCTTATCGGCTTTCATTTAGTGCTGGCGGCGGTGCTTGCCTATCTGATACGTGCAAATGTTATTGCATCATGGGCCGGGACCATTTTTGGCAATCCCTGGACCTTTCCCTTTATTTTTATTTTGCTGCACAAGGTTGGCAATTACATTATCGAGATGCTTGGTCTGAGTAACTGGTTTTTTGCCGGAGAGGGACTATCTACCTATAGTCAGTTTGTTCAGCATTTTTTCCCTATGGTTATTGGCGGAATGGTGATGGGCGTTCTCAGCTGGCTGATCAGCTTTGCGCTGGCATATTGGGCGGTAATTAGCTGGCGCCGACACCGGGCGCGCAGGGTTGCGGCAAAAAAGCAGATGCGCAAGCGTTCAACTCAGCTATAATTATCAAAAATCGGGTATCAGCGATAGTTTGATGATATCCGTGGGCAGGCTACAGCAAGGGAGCTAGAGGATTGGAATATCTTCGTCTGGGCGTAAATATTGACCATGTTGCAACCATTCGCAATGCGCGTGGCGGGCTACATCCCAGCCCGGTAGCGGCGGCGTTGCTGGCACAAAAAGCTGGTGCAGATGGTATCACCGCCCATCTTCGTGAAGATAGGCGTCATATCCGTGATGCCGATATCACTGCATTAAAACAGGCAATAGACATCCCTTTGAATTTTGAAATGGCAGCTACCGATGAGATGGTAGCCATGGCGCTGTCGGTACAGCCAAATGCGGCCTGCCTTGTTCCGGAACGCCGCGAGGAGCTGACCACAGAAGGCGGGCTGGCTGTCGCGGGTCAGGAAGCGCGGCTGGGGCCAATGATAAACCAGCTAAAACAGGCAGATATTCGTGTTTCCCTGTTTGTTGATGCGGATGAAAAAGAATTGCAGGCGGCAGCTGAGCTGGGGGCAGATATCGTCGAGTTACATACCGGGCGCTATTGTGACACTCCAGCTGGTGCTGGCCGGCATCAAGAAGCGAGCCGTATTGCAGAAGGGGCGCGTTTTGCCGCCTCTCTTGGCCTGGAGGTTCATGCAGGGCATGGCTTGTCTTTTGAGACGGTGCAGGATATCGCTGCCCTACCGGAAATCGTGGAGCTTAATATCGGGCATTTTTTAATTGGTGCGGCGGTTTTTACCGGGCTGGAGGATGTGATCTCGCAAATGCGTCAACTCATGGAAACAGCAAGGAAGCGCGGGTGATTCTGGGTATCGGACATGATATGTGTGACCAGCGCCGAATAGCATCGCTGCTGGAACGTTTTGGGACACGCTTTACCAGCCGGATATTAAGTTCAAGCGAACAGGCAGAGCTGGGCGCGCGCAAGAATAAAGTGGCCTATATAGCCGGGCGATTTGCTGTGAAAGAAGCGGTTTATAAGGCGCTATCAGCTGCTGATCAGTCACATATGCGCTGGCAGCACGCCTCGACAATTTCCAGTGCGGGCGGGGCACCAAAGCTTGTGCTATCGGGGGCCTGTCTTGCCGGAGCCGAGGCGCTATTACTTGCCGGACATCAGCTCCAGGCGCTTGTCTCTATCACCGACGAGCCGCCTTATTCTTCCGCCTTTGTCGTGTTAAATGCTGTAGCAGATAAC
>JBMZFK010000008.1:0-2283 GCA_049615365.1 Puniceispirillaceae bacterium (SeqCode) | reverse complement strand
CTATCCATTCAGGCAATACTTGATGCCATCTGTGTTTTTGTGGTTAAAGCATTAAAACAGATATTCCCAACAGACAGTTCATCCAAACAGGCAGTTAGCAAAATGAAATCAGGTGATAAGGCACAAGAAAAATCCGGGCTGATGGATACCATCAAAACCCTTTTTGTAGCGGGTCTTATTGCGATCAGCTTTCGCTCGGTTGTAGCCGAGCCGTTTAATATTCCATCTGGCTCTATGATCCCGACCTTGCTGGTTGGTGATTACCTGTTTGTTTCTAAATTCAGCTATGGCTATTCACGGCATTCCTTTCCGTTCAGCATAGCGCCTATCTCCGAGCGGGTGTTTGCCACAACCCCCGAGCGCGGCGATGTTGCTGTGTTTCGGCTGCCCTCAAATGTGTCTGTTGACTATATCAAGCGGGTGGTGGGTCTGCCTGGTGATCGTATTCAGGTTAAAGGCGGGGTGTTGCATATTAATGGACAGGCCGTAGAACGTCGTCTGGTCGGGCATGGTAATATCAACTCAGGGCAGGGCAGCATGAAAACAGAACGCTATGAGGAAATATTCCCCGATGGTCACCGCCATATTATTCAGGAAGTTGGCGATACCCAGCTATTTGACAACACCCCTGAATTCACTGTCCCGGAAGGGCATTATTTTATGATGGGCGATAACCGTGATAATTCGCGCGATAGCCGTTCCTCATCAGTTGGTTTTGTGCCGTTCGAGAATTTCATTGGCCGTGCAGAATTCCTGTTTTTCAGCCATGGCGGCAAGGCGCGTTTTTGGGAAGTGTGGAAATGGCCGTTTTCGGTTAGAATAAGCCGTATGTTTAGTGGCATTTCCTGATAAAAAGAAAGGCGTATCCTGGCTTCGTGACAGATTTTGATAATAAGCCTGAATTAGCTGATAAACTGGAAAACCTGCCGGAAATAGCGCAGGCTGAATATCTTATTGACTATCCTTTCAAAGATAAAGCGTTGCTTCATTGCGCGCTAACCCATAGCAGTATCGCGCCTGATCCATCAAAAAGCTATGAAAGGCTGGAGTTTTTTGGTGACCGAATTTTGGGAATGGTGTTAAGTGACTGGCTATATCAGGCCTTTCCACAGGCAGATCAGGGCGAGCTAACCCACCGTTTTCATGCGCTGGCACGTCAGGAATATCTGGCAGGCATCTGTACCAAATTGGAGATGCAAAATTGCCTTTTACATGAAAAAGGCAGCAAGAGGCTGGCGGAACGGCCGTCTGTGCAAGCAGATCTCATAGAATCGATTATCGCAGCTCTTTATCTGGATGGCGGGCTAGCGGCCGCTGCCAGCTTTATCAAATCCCATTGGCAGGTGAAGGAAGCGATACCGGATGTTCTGGCCGAAAACCCGAAATCTGCATTACAGGAATGGGCAGCTGCCCAGAAGATACCGCTTCCGGCCTATCAGCTTGTCAGCCAGACAGGCAGCGATCATGAACCAGAATTCTGTGTGCGGGTACAGCTAGCAGGCTTTCCAGCAGAAACAGCTACAGGCCGGTCACGCAAAACAGCAGAGCGCGCCGCCGCCGCCCTATTTTTAAAAACACATATCCTGCAGGACAAGGCATAGATAAATGACAGATGAGCAGCATGCAGAGAAAAGCCCCGCCCAATCAGATGGCCCGACTTCCGCTGGCTTTGTAGCGCTTATCGGGGCGCCAAACGCTGGTAAATCGACCTTGATGAATGCGATGGTGGGTCACAAAGTCTCTATTGTGACGCCAAAAGTTCAAACAACCCGCAGCCGGGTACGCGGTATCGCCATGCATGGCAATACACAGATTATCTTTGTGGATACGCCGGGTATTTTCACCCCCAAAAGGCGGCTGGATAGAGCGATGGTCAGTGCCGCATGGCAGGGGGCAGAAGATGGGGATGTGTTGCTGCTGTTGCATGATTGTGCGCGCAATAAGATTGATGAAGACACGCTTGCCATTATTGAAACCTTGAAAAAGTCCGGGGCACGCGCCTCTCTGGTGCTAAATAAAACAGATTTAACCCTGCCCGAACATTATCTGGCACGTACCAAAGAGCTGTCTGAACTCTATGATTTTGAAAAGATTTTTATGATCTCGGCTGAATCAGGCGAGGGGGTGGATGATGTGCGAGACTGGCTGGCAGAACAAATGCCGCAAAGCCCCTATCTGTTTGATCCAGAAGATTTGTCAGACTTGCCGATGCGGCTGATGGCGGCCGAGATTATGCGTGAAAAGCTGTTTTTAAATTTACATCAGGAACTGCCCTATCAAATG
>JBMZFK010000007.1:0-31911 GCA_049615365.1 Puniceispirillaceae bacterium (SeqCode) | reverse complement strand
CGGTATTTGTCCCTGTCCTGTTTGGCGGCTTATGGCTGATCAGCCCGGCGGCGGTATTTTTTGCAGGGGCGGCAATGGCAGGGCTGTCTTTGGTACTGTCCCTTAATGTGCCGCGCCATCCCGGCCCTGGCGAGGAAGTGGTTATTGGCCATCGCGGAACAGCTGCCAGCGTGGCGGAATAACTGCTTTTTTGGGTAAACTGGCCTTGCTAAATCTGTATGTATTCTAGTTAACTATATCTATCTGGTACCGCCTGACAGGTAAGGCAGAAGATAGATGGATGCAAAACAGGCACGCAAAAAATTACTCGAAGAACAGGAAAGCCTGGCTACCCTTCGCCAGCAATCTGAAGAGGCACGCGCGCCAGTGATGCTGGATCAACAGGCGGTAGGGCGCCTATCGCGCATGGACGCCTTGCAAAAGCAAAATATGGAGCTGGCTACCGAACACCGCCGTCAGCAGCGTCTGCTTACCATTACTGCCGCCTTGCAACGCATAGAGGCAGGGGATTTTGGCTATTGCATCATTTGCGGTGAGGATATTGCCCCGCAACGTCTGGCTTTCGACCCTGCGGTGGCCTGTTGTATTGACTGCCGTGCCTAGCCAGTTAAAAGAATTGTGCTATCGGGTTATGTTACGTGCCCGTTCACGGTTGAAAATATACCATGCCGAGCCGATAATAATGCTGGTTCCCAGAATAAAGTTTACTGTCATTTCCTCATCAAAAAAGACAATACCGATAAAGATGGAAATCGGGACCGCGCTATAATGTATCGGGGCCAGGGCAGAGGCGGGGGCCAGCTCATGCGACCATGCCATCAGGAATTGTTGAAAGCTGGATCCCACCCCGGCAAAGATCAGCACAAACCAGATAAAGCTGTTCTCGGCTGTCATCGCCGGAAAGCTGGCATTTGTCCCTAGCATAATTACCGCAAACAGCAATGTCCCCACCCCATTATACCACAGGGTTGTTGAAATAGCCGCTTCGGACCGGCCAAGCCGCCGCAGGAAAATAAACATTAGCGCGGCAAAAAACGGCATCGCCAGACCAGCAATAATCCCTATCAGGCTGAGCGTGCCTGTCTGTTCAGCAAATGGATTGATCAGGAATAACACGCCTGAAAACCCGAAAATCACCGCGATCAGCCTGCGTCTGCCAACCACCTCGTTCAAAAGGAAAGGCGCAAGCAAGGTAATGAAAATGGTCAGCAAAGCCCCCAAAACCGTGGCCAGTGATATAGGCAGATAGCTCA
This sequence comes from Puniceispirillaceae bacterium (SeqCode), assembly GCA_049615365.1. GTDB lineage: Bacteria > Pseudomonadota > Alphaproteobacteria > Puniceispirillales > Puniceispirillaceae > JADHLI01. The sequence goes on along the minus strand of JBMZFK010000007.1, from coordinate 30,658 downwards.
CCGCCACAAACCACGAGCTGATGCCTGCCATTCCCGCCAGAATGCGGATCGCCAGCACCTTTTTTTGGCGAACCCTGAACAAGGCCCGGCCACGCTGATACCATCCCAGCCATAATAATAGCGGCAGGCAAAACAGATATCGGCAAAACAGGATGGTAAATAGCGAGATATCGGCACTGATTTGTTTTATCAGTCCCGCTAGCCCCATTGATATGGCTATTTCCAGAAATAACGCCAACGCGCCCGCTAAAAGCTGGCGGCGTGGTATCTCTGTGTCAGGGGTGTTTTTTGGTGGTACAGCTATGCCCATCCCTCTTGGATAGACGGTTTTATAGGCAAACACAACAAAACAGATTATCGTTGATAAATAACAGGGTATCTGTTTGATGGAATAGTTGAGCCGCGAAGAACCCGCACATAATCATAGTAGCAAGATATAAAATAGCTGGAGGAATAGATGGGCTATAATCACTGGAGATATAGCAAGGATGGCAAGCAAATAGGCTGGCTCGAGATAGATGTAAAAGACAGCTCTGTAAATATCTTGCGCATCGAGGTTATGCGCGAATGGGCAGAACTCTTGAAAGAAATTTCAGCCGATACCGATCTAAAGGCGTTATGTTTTGTGTCTGGTAAGTCGGGTGGGTTTGTCTATGGCGCGGATATTGCCGAATTTGACACGCTGAAAACCGAAGAAGATGTGCGGAATCTGATCACGCTGGCAGATCAGGTTTTGTCGGCGATTGAAAGGCTGGATATACCAACGGTTTGCGGCATTGACGGGGTTGCGGTTGGTGGTGGGCTGGAAGTAGCCCTGCCGTTTGATCGTATTGTCGGGGTGAACCAGCCGCGCACAAAGCTGGGCTATCCTGAAATTAATCTGGGTATTTTGCCCGGCTATGGCGGTACCGGTCGCGCCCTTCGGCGTGCGGGGATGGCGGCCAGCCTAGATATGGTGCTTTCTGGCCGTCTGATTAGCGCCAAACACGCCCTGTCCATGCAGCTGATAGACAGGCTGGTAGAGGATGAAAACAGCCTCCATGCCGCGATGAGGGAAGAAATTTCTGTCCCGCGTATCGCTGATCATACAGAAGATGCAGAGAGTATTGAGGCAGCATTGGCCGCAGCAAAGGCAAAATATTGCGATAGCGCCATTGAGGCGAATACACCTGCGCCATTTCAGATTATCCGTCATTTTCAGCGCGGGGCAGGGGACTGGCAAAAGCTGGTGCAAACCGAGCGCGATATTTTTGTTCCCCTGTTGCTGGGAGAGGCAAGTTTTCATCTAAGGCGCGCTTTTTTAATGAATGATGCGGTGCGGAAAACCGCCCGCGGGGATAGTCAGATTAGCCATGTTCATGTCATTGGTGCAGGTACAATGGGCGGCGATATTGCTGCGGTGGCCGCCCTTAACGGATTTTCGGTCAGCCTGTCAGATAGAGATGCTGGCGCGATAGACAAGGCGATTGCCCGCGCCGCCAAGCTGTTTGCACGTCGCCTGAAAACAGAAGATGCCAGCGCCCGGGCCATGGCCCGTCTACACAGCGATCCAGATGGAGCGCGTCTTGCAGATGCCGATATTATTATCGAGGCGGTGGCCGAAAGGCTGGAGGTCAAGAGGGCTGTTTTCAGCGCTGTAGAGGCAGCTGCCAAGCCAGAGGCGATACTGGCCACCAATACCTCGTCAATAATGATAGAGGATATTGCAACTACCCTTAATCGCCCGGAACGGCTGATAGGGCTGCATTTTTTCAATCCTGTACCTGTATTACCGCTGGTTGAGGTGATTTTTGGCACTCAATCTGATGACAATTATATAGCACGGGCCATGTGCTTTGCTGGCCAGCTGAAAAAAATGCCGATCAAGGTAAAGTCAGAAAAAGGCTTTCTGGTTAATCGCGCCTTGCTGCCTTATATCTATAAGGCGATTTGCCTGATGCTAGCTGGCGAAAGCGCGGATAAGATTGATCAGGCGATGGTGCGTTTTGGCATGCCCATGGGGCCGATAGAGCTTGCCGATCAGGTGGGTCTGGATGTGTGCTATGATGTTGGTCTGGTGCTGGGGATGCCAGAAGCCGCCGAGACAGCGCTAAAGGAAAAACTATCTGCGGGCACGCTTGGCCGGAAAACAGGTTCCGGTTTTTATGCGTGGGAGGATAAACGCGCCCTTCGTGACAGGGCAAGCTATCCGCAAGAGGAACTGGACAGGCTGGCGGCTGAGTTACTGGCACCAATGGTGGATAAATGCCGAACAGCGGTGGCTGAGGGGATTGTCGCTAGCCCGGATGATGCCGATATTGGTTGTATTCTGGGCATTGGCTTTCCCCGATATCGGGGTGGCCCGCTTGGCTGGGCAGAATATCGGCGTTGAGTATCGGGGCAAATTATTGATGCCCGCGTATAGCTAAACGCCTAAATATTGGTATCGATGATAACCGCGATGCCCTGGCCGCCGCCAATACACATGGTGGCCAGCCCATAACGGGCGTTGCGGCGATGCAGCTCATATACCAGTTTGGTCAGGATAATCGCCCCTGTGGCACCTACCGGATGGCCAAGGGCAATCGCCCCGCCATTTGGATTGACAATATCGCTGGCAAAGCCCAATTCACGGGTAACCGCGCAGGCTTGTGCGGCGAAGGCTTCGTTGCTTTCTACCACATCAATGTCACTGACCGTTAGCCCGGCGCGTTCCAGTGCCATTTGCGAGGCTGGAACCGGCCCCATGCCCATAATACGTGCTGGCACCCCGCCAAAGCCATAGGCAATGATTTTTGCCAGTGGTTTTTTATCGCTGGATGTTGCCACAGCCTCGCTCGCAAGCACCAAGGCAGCCGCCCCGTCATTAATGCCAGAAGAATTACCGGCCGTTACCGCCCCATCCTTTGCAAAGGCTGGACGCAAAGCAGACAGGCTGTCCAGTGTTGTTTGTCCACGCGGATGTTCATCTTCAGCAAACATAACTGCTTGTCGGCGTTCTTTCACCTCAACCGGTACAATCTGTTCAGAAAAATATCCCTGTTCAATTGCGTTGGCCGCGCGTTGCTGGCTTGCCAGGGCAAATTCATCCATATCCTGGCGCGAAATATCATAGTCTGTGGCAACATTTTCGGCCGTGATGCCCATATGACCCAGCCCAAAGGGATCCTGCAGGGCGCCCAGCATCATATCGGTCATTTCTGTATGACCCAGCCTTGCGCCCCAGCGCATAGCCGGTACCAGATACCCGCCTTTGCTCATCACCTCTGCCCCTCCGGCTACCGCGCTTTGTGTGTCGCCTAGCTGAATAAGCTGGGTAGCACTTACCACCGCCTGCAGACCACTGCCGCATAGCCTGTTCACGGTCAGGGCAGGGGCGCTATCTGCCATGCCAGCCCCAATGGTAATACAGCGCGAGGTATACATATCGCGTGGTTCTGTGTGAATAACATTGCCAAAAACACCATGCCCTATTTCAGCAGCAGCAAGACCAGATCGCGCAATCGCCTCCTTAGTGGCGCAGATACCTAGATCAATAGGTGCGCTGTCTTTCAGGCGGCCACCAAAGCTGCCGATAGCGGTTCGCACAGCTGATAAAATATAAACAGGGGTCATGTTGGCACTCCTTTACAGACTTCTTTAGCTTTATTAAGGGCTGGCGTTCTGGGTATAGGATAGTACAGCCCTTGTCATATCCTGTAGCCCCATATCCCCGCCAAATTCCATTGGCCGCAAGCCGCCATCTGCAAACCCGTCTGCAACGGCCTGTTCTATCAAGCGCGCAGCATCCAGCATTTTTTTATTTCCAGCTTGCCAGCCCAGCCAGTCCAGCATCATCGCCCCGCTAAGAATAGCAGCCAGCGGATTGGCTTTATCCTGTCCCATAATATCGGGGGCGCTGCCATGGGCAGGCTGGAACAGACAATGTTTATCGCCAATTTCAGCAGAGGCGGCCATGCCCATACCGCCTACCAGCCCGCCTGCCAGATCAGATAAAATATCACCAAAGATATTTTCCATTACCAGCACATCGGATACCCATGGCTTTTTTACCAAATCAAGGGCTTGTGCATCTACATAGGCATAGGCTTTTTGAATATCTGGAAATTGTGTGGCCCGTTCATCAAAGATTTTTCGAAAGAACGCAAAGGCCTGAAATACATTGGCTTTATCTACACAGGTCAGCATGCCCTTGCCGCCAGCCTGGCGACGACGCTCTGCTAGACGAAAGGCAAAATCACATAGCCTTTCGGTAACTGAACGGGTCAGGCGCAAGGTTTCTCTGGCTTCATCTGCATTTGTTTTCGGGCTTCTGTCATGCACGGCGGCGGTATAAAACAACCCTTCGGTACATTCACGAATAATCACCAAATCAATGTTATTGGCCTGTTCATCCAGCAAGATACGCGGCGCCCCTTTATAGGCTTTAACAGGCCGTACCCCTGCATAAAGCTCAAAACGTTCACGCAAGCGCAAATGCGGGGCAATCTCGGTACCGTCGGCCGCACGAATAGCGGGCAGGCCAATCGCACCAATAAACATCGCATCTGCTTTGCCTGCGCGTTCCTCGCCATCGGCTTCGATATCGCGGCCAGTATCACGGTAATAGCCGGCTCCGGCATAGATATCCTCATTGCGAAGGGTGAACCCGCCGATACGCGCCTGGGCCGCGGCGATAACAGCAAAGGTCGCTTGCGTAACCTCTGTGCCAATGCCATCACCAGCCAGAACAGCAATATGAAAATTATCGGTTGCCATGAAACTCTCTTTTTCTTTTTCGTTTAGCCAGCGCTGATAAGTATACAGGCTAGGACAAAAGCTCTTTGCGAAGCATGAATTTTTGCAGCTTGCCAGTTGAGGTTTTCGGGATTTCAGTAAAGCGCACATCCTTTGGACATTTAAAGCCTGCTAGATGTTCACGGGTAAAGGCAATCACTTCTGCCGCGCTGGTTTGCATATTATCTTTCATTTCAATAAAGGCACAGGGAACCTCTCCCCATTTCTCGTCTGGCTTGGCCACTACAGCTGCAAAAGCAACGCCGGGAAAACGATACAGGACGCTCTCAATTTCAACCGAAGAGATGTTTTCCCCGCCAGAAATAATAATATCCTTTAGACGATCTTTTATCTCGATATAGCCATTTGGATGGCGTACCGCCAAATCCCCAGATTTAAACATGCCGCTGCCTAGCGCTTCTTCTGTGGCTTCGGGGTTTTTATGATAGCCTTTCATAATACAGTTTGACTGGAAACACACCTCACCTAATGTCTGCCCGTCTGCCGGGACAGGCTGGCCAGTTTCCTGATCCAGTATCGCCACGCTTTGTGTATGGGCAAAACGCACGCCCTGCTGGGCTTTGATAGTGGCCCGTTCCCCAAAATCCAGCGCGTTCCATTCTTCATGCCACGCACAATGGGTTAGATGCCCATAGGTTTCTGTCAGCCCATATACCTGCGTAACATTAAAGCCCAGCTTTTCAATCTTTTCCAGAACAGCAGCAGGTGGCGGCGCCCCGGCAGTCATCGCATTTACCGGCCAATCCGGTTTCTGGATGACATCCTCAGGGGCATTGACCAACAGTGACAAGACAATCGGCGCCCCGCCAAAATGTGTGATTTTATGGTCATGCAGAAGTGGATAAATAATTTCGGCGGCGATTTTACGACAGCATACAACTGTGCCTGCCAATATCGCCATCATCCAGGCATGTCCCCAGCCATTACAATGGAACATCGGCACAACATATAAATAGGTCGGGTGCATCGGCATATTCCAGACAGGTATGGTGCCCATCGCCATCAAATAAGCCCCGCGATGATGATAGACAACGCCTTTTGGCCTGCCACTGGTACCTGATGTATAATTCAGCGCCATGGCCGCCCATTCATCTATTGGCATTTGCCAGGCAAAATCTGCATCCCCGCCAGCGATAAAGGCCTCGTAATCTGTATCGCCCAGACGCGCCCCGGCGGCTGAATCTGCATCCTGTTCATCTACAATATCAATGACCGTGATAGAGGTGTTGGGGCTTTGCTCCAGCGCTTCACGCATGGTGGCGCTAAAGGCGGTATCGCTGATCAGGATTTTGGTATCTGCATGGTCAAGGATATAGGCAATGGTTGAGATATCCAGACGGGTATTTAGCGTATTCAGGACCGCCCCTGCCATCGCCACACCAAAATGCGCTTCGAACATGGCGGGCAGGTTAGGGGCCATTACCGTAACCACTTCACCTGGTTTCACCCCGGCTTTAACCAGTGCGCTGGCCAGCCGCACTGCCCGTTCATATATTTGTGCCCAGCTATAACGCAAATTGCCATAGATAACAGCCGTCCGGTCTGGATAGATATCGGCTGCCCGCGTTAAAAAGGAAAGGGGGGTGAGGGGTACATGGTTTGCCTCACGCTTGTCCATGAAACCGGAATTTGTTGTATCTATCTTATTCATCACACCCTCAATACCTGTCTTTTGCCCCATCTGTCGGCAAGCTTGTTATCCTTTTATGCTCATTGGCGTGAGATAAAAGGCAGGCTACAAGACCGTTGCCTTGCGTATCTGCCCTTCAATTTCAACATTTATGCGCTGTCCATTTTCAGCCTGCTCAGTTGACAGCATAGCAAGGCCAAGATTTAAGTCAAAGTCAGGAGAATAGACAGCCGAGGTCACAAAACCACATTGCTGTCCGGCTATAGAACACCGGGCTGTCTTTGTGATAGGGGCTATCTTTGCCCCGTCAATATGCAGGCTGGCAATATGTTTCGTCAGACCCGCTTCACGCTGTGCCAACAAGGCGTGCTTGCCGATAAATTCATGCCCGCTATCCAGGCTACAGAATTTTTCCAGCCCGCATTCCAGTGCGGTATCCTCGCGCGTCATGTCATTTCCATAGGATAGTAAACCGCCCTCTAGCCGTTCAATCAAATTCGGACAGCCTGCCCGCATATCATAGGCGCGCCCCGCTTCCCAAATATCATCCCATAAGTTCAGGCCAAGGGTGCTATCATGCAGGTAAATCTCAAATCCGCCTTGCTTGCTCCAGCCAGAACGGGCGATCATCAATTTATGGCCGCGCCAGTCAAAATAATCAAAGGCAAAAAATTTCAATGCCGTAACCGCTGGCCCAAACACATCGCTCATTACCTGATTGGCCAGCGGCCCCTGTATCGCCAGTGGCGAGACATCAGGCTCGGTAATCTCGACATCCAGCTGATAGGCATGCGCCAGACCTGCAGCCCATAACAGCATGTCGGAATCAGCAATGGAAAACCAAAACAAATCCTCGGCAATGCACAAGGCTATGGGATCATTTAACATCCCGCCATCTGCCTGACAGATAGGGGTGTAATAGCCCTTTCCCGGTACCGCTTTGGTCAGGTCGCGTGCGCTCATCAGCACAGCTAGTTTGCGGGCATCTGGCCCTTTTAGCTGAACCTGGCGTTCTACCGAAACATCCCAGATTTGCACGGCCCGTTTCAGATGCGCGCAATCTTCTTCAAGAGAGGCGAAACTGGTCGGCAATAGCATATGGTTATATACAGTATAGGCGGACAGGCCAGCGGCCTCAACGCGTGGGGTAAAGGGAGTGGCGCGTACACGCCGCGAGGCAAAAACAGGAAAACTGGACATAATGCACCCTCATCTATGGCGTATCATCAACATCAGGCAAGTTTATCACGCAAAACCGTGCAAACAGGCATAAGCCAAATTGCCATTCCAAACCTTTTTTCTTTGCCAGAAACTATAGGTTATAGCAACTGATTTATCTGACTGAAAATCAGGGAAAAGCCAAGCCCTAGCAGTAATACAGAAAAGCTGATATCAATCTGCTTTTGATAGCGGTCAAGCCAGCTTTGGCTAGTTTTTGTACTGGCCAGAACAACCATCAGAATATAAATGCTGCTATCAATAAATCCGGCCATGCCAGCCATGCCCAAATGCGTGAAAATGCTTTGTTCCGGGGAAATAAACTGGCTGAATAGAGAGGCAAAAAAAGTGGCGATTTTAGGGTTGAACAGGGCGATTGCCAGCCCGTCACGGAAACTGTGGCTAAGCCCGGATAGCGGCGCCTCCGGGGCGGCATCTGCAGGTTTTTTGGCTAGTGTTGCCATCAGCAGGCGGATGCCTATCGAGATCAGTAACAGCGCGCCGGCTGCCTGAATGAATTTGAACAGCATCAAATAATGGCTGAGAATAAGACCCAGCGTGGTGGCGGCCAGCACCGCATAGATAAATACGCCCAGCCCATGCCCAATAGAGGCAGATAGGCCGGCATTGCGCCCATGCAGACGCGTATTGCTAAGAATGACAATCAGGCTAGGTCCGGGAGAGCTGGCACCAAGCAAACAAATAAGTGCCAGTGATGCCCAGTCTGCCAGGCTCATTTTTCAGTCCTGGCCGGTTCTGTTACAGGTGCTAGACAGACAAATTCATCTTTTTCCTGATCCAGTCCCCACAACGCACCATTTTCCATATCAAACCACCATCCATGAATTTCCAGCTTGCCCGCCTTTATTGCCTCAACAATCCATGGAAAGCTGTGCAGATTTGCAACAGAATTTCGAATGGCCGTCCGCTCTGCATCATGCTGAAAGCTGTCCTGCCAGTTATCCAGATCGATAGATTGCATCGCCGGGCTGGCAATATCAATCCAGCTATTCAGAAATTCACGGCTAGAGGCATTTGCATTGCCACCATTTTCATGGGCGCTGCGATGATGCGCACACAAGGCCTGAATGCCGCCGCAAAAGGCGTGGCCAAGAATAACCAGATGCTGAACTTTCAGATCGCGCACACCATATTCGATTGCTGCGCTTACCCCATGCTGGCCTTCATCTGGCGCATAAGGTGGGATGAGGTTGGCAACATTACGAACCATAAACAAATCGCCAGGCCGCGTATTAAATAAAATTGCTGGATCCGCTCGGCTATCTGCACATGCAATAACCATGGTTTTTGGTTTTTGACCATCTGTTACCAGCCCGTCAAAAAAGCTTTTATCCTCCCCAAAAAAATCTTTTCTGAAATGTTGAAAACCATCGATAAGCGGAGCGACCATTTCTACCTCTCATTTACTGCTGAATTAGGTTAAAGATGCCGGTGTCAGGGATATAATAATTGCGAATTCCATTGCTGGTAATCTGTTATAGTTGTACCTATGGAAGACAGATAAATCTAGCATTAGGTGGGTCAAGATGGAACAGGGTGTGGCGTTAAAAAATAAATATTCAATAGCCGTTATTGCCGGAGATGGCATTGGCAAAGAGGTGATGCCAGAGGGTTTGCGCGCGCTTGAAGCTACCTGTCACAAATTTGGAATTAATGTGGAATTTACCGAATATCCCTTTTCCAGCATTGATTATTATCAAAAGCATGGCCAGATGCTGCCAGATGACTGGCAAGCCTCGCTAGAGGGACATGACGCTATCTTTTTCGGAGCGGTGGGCTGGCCAGAAATTCTGCCAGATCATATCTCGTTATGGGGATCTTTGCTGAAATTCAGACGGGAATTTGATCAATATGTAAATCTGCGCCCGGTGCGGCTGATGCCAGGTGTACCTTCTCCTCTGGCTGGCCGTCAGCCAGGCGATATTGATTTCTGGATTGTTCGCGAAAATACCGAAGGTGAATATAGCTCTATTGGCGGGCGCATGTTTCCAGATACAGATCGGGAATTTGTTGTTCAGGAAACGGTGATGACCAGAACAGGAATAGACAGAATTTTAAAATATGCTTTCGAGCTGGCAACAAAAAGAGACGCAAAGCATCTGACCTCTGCGACCAAATCAAATGGCATTTCAATTTCCATGCCCTATTGGGATGAGCGGGTAGAAGAGATGGCGAAATCCTATCCGGAAATTTTTGTGGATAAATATCATATTGATATCCTAACTGCCCATTTTGTGCTGAATCCGGATAAATTTGATGTGGTGGTCGCCTCAAACCTTTTTGGTGATATCCTGTCTGATTTGGGACCAGCCTGTACCGGTACCATTGGCATTGCCCCATCTGGCAATATTAACCCGGACGGGGATTTTCCTTCGCTGTTTGAACCTGTACATGGCTCGGCTCCGGATATTGCGGGTATGGGGATTGCTAATCCGGTTGGCCAGGTATGGGCCGGGGCGATGATGCTGGAACATCTGGGGCATAAACAGGCAGCAGATGCAATGGTAGAAGCGATTTCCGATACCTTGCAGGATAGCCGTCTGCGTACCCGTGATTTGGGCGGGGATGCCGATACCGTTACCTGTGGCCGGGCGATTGCCGAGCGCCTATCCTAAAGGCTGGCTGGTGTTAGATATAACAAGGCGCAAAAACGCATTTAAGACAGGTTTTTTTTGAGGATTAAGTGTAGATAAGATGGCAGTTCAGACCATACAAGCCGAATTTTCAGATGGTCAGAGGTTAAAGGTCATTATCATTGCAGCACTGGTATCTGCGATGGGCTTTATTGATGCCACCGCGCTGAATGTCGCGCTGCCTTTTATTCAATCCAGCCTGAGTGCGTCTGCCACAGATATTCATTGGGTGCTGGAAATTTATCTTCTGTTTTTAGCGGCGCTGATGATGGCGGGCGGCGCGTTGGGGGATACGCTTGGCCGGCGCCGTCCATTACGCTGGGGGGTTATATTATTTGCGCTTACGTCGCTGGCCTGCGCGGTATCGCCTTCTGCGGAATGGCTGATATTTTTTCGGGCGATTCAGGGGATATCTGCTGCCTTGATGATTCCTGCCAGCCTTGCCCTTATTAACGCTGCCTTTGCCCCTCTCCAGCGCGGGGCCGCAATTGGCAGATGGTCAGCTATTGTTGCGTTGACCATACCTATCGGGCCACTGGTAGGGGGGCTGGCGGTTGATTATCTCTCCTGGCATTTTGTGTTTTTATTAAATTTACCTATTTGTGTTTTGGTGTTGGGGATGCTGGCGACCTTGCCCCGCCCGCCTTTTGAGCCTGCCCGACCGCTACCGCTGGATATTTATGGTTCAATATTAATCACCTTATCTTTAGGGCTGATTACCTACGGCCTGCTGGAAGCGGGCAGAGAGGGGTATTTTCATCCGCTGGAGCTGGCGGTTCTAGGCATAGGGGCCGCATTACTGATAGGCTTTTTCTGGCTGGAGACGCAGATAAAGACGCCGATGTTGCCACCATTTTTGATGAAGGACAGGCGTTTTGTTCTGGTGTCGGTGCAAACATTGGTGTTGTTTGCCGGATTTCAATCCGCGATGTATTTTCTCAGTTTTTTATATATCCAGTCCTTTGGCTATACCGCCCTTCAGGCAGGCGCCGCCTCTCTGCCGATTTCTGTCATTGTGTTTTTTATCTCGCCACGCGCCGGCCAGATGGCAACCATGTATGGCCCGCGCCTAATCCTGTTTTTATCTGCGGCATTGATGGCGATTTCCCTGTTCTGGTTAAGTTTTGCAGATGGCGATTATTGGCGCTCGGTATTTCCAGGCATGGTGGTGATGGGATTTGCTGTTGGATTTTTTGCGGCGCCGTTGACAATGGTGGCTATGGTAGCGGCGGGACCTGGTCGCGATGGGCTGGCCAGCGGGGTAAATAATGCGGTATCGCGCATTGGCCCGCTATTGGGGATTGCGGTTTTTGGCTATTGGATAGGCGGTGATTATGCACAAAATCTGACAACAAAGCTTGCCACTAGCGGGTGGTCTGATGAAACACAGGCTTTCCTAATTGAAAATCGGGCGATGATAGCGGCGGTCACCTTGCCAGCAGACTGGCCGGCTGCTGAACAGCAAGATATTATGCGCCTTATTCGGGAATTATTTGTACAATCTGTGCAGGAAACATTGCGGATCAGCGCGTTATTTGCAGTATGTGCGGCGATATTGGCATTATTTTATCGCAAAGATGATGCTCGTTCGTGAATAGCTGTTTATAACAGGGCGTATTCCAACGCCAAGGAGAGATGATGAGCACCGATAATGCCCCCCTGACCATTACCCTGGAAGCGGTGATGGCAGATTATGATGGCCAATTGGCAAAGCTGGCAAGCGCGCAAAAACAGAGCAGTAATTTTCTGATTACCTGGCAGGTCGAGATGGAGGTAAAATCCTCTGATAAACAGGCATTTTTTGTTGCGGTGGCGGTTTGTTTTTCACAAGGTCAGGATGATGAGCTACGCGATATCGCACACCAGCTATGCCCGAAAGGCAAGACCCCAATCTTTGCCTTTATTCCGGCCTATAGCTTTGGCAGCAAGGATTTTGGCATTTTCATTGCCGAAAATAATCTGGGCGAAATTCTGGTCAATGGGCTTGTCAATGAAGTAATAGAACAGGCTGGCATTGAAGAAGCGGTCACAAATCAAACAGCTCGCCAGAATTAAAGACCCCGTCAGAATTAAAGACCCAGCTAAAATTACAGGCGCAGTGCCAGCTTGTCCCATAGCCAGTCTGGCAAGGCCCATTTGAACAGAGCCGCCAGTTTCGTGGCAGTGGTAATGCGGTAACGGATTCTGGGGCGCGCAGATAAGCAGGCATGTAACACCGCTTTTGTAACCGCTGCGGCTGGCAGCTCAAAGCGATCTTTGGGGCTGTTTTCCGGGGCGTTCAGGCGTGGGATAAGCTGGTTCTCATAAAGATTTTTTAACGGCGAGGCCTGCCAATTTATCCATTTATTAAAATGCGGCAGACTATTTATTCGGATGCGGGTGGTGATCGGGCCTGGCTCTATCAGCACAATCTTAATCGGGCTATCTGCCAGTTCCAGCCGCAGCGTGTCTGCCCACCCTTCAAGGGCAAATTTGGTCGCGTTATAGCTGCCCCGAAATCGCAAGGCCGCAAATCCCAATACCGATGAGTTGATTAGGATACGGCCTGCACGTTGTTCGCGCATCACCTGTAATGCCAGACAGCTTAGCTCGTGCCAGCCAAAAAAATTTGCCTCAAAATTCTCGCGCAGGCCGGCAACCGGGATATCTTCTATCGCGCCGGGCAGGGCATAGGCGCCGTTATTAAACAGCACATCAAGGCGGCCTCTGGTAAGCTGCATTGCCTGTTGCCAGGCGGTCTGAATAGAGTCGCTGTCGCTATAATCCAGAACAAAGCTATGTAGCCCTTTTGTACGCAGATTTATGCAGTCCGCCTCGCTTCGGCAGGTGGCCAGTACCAGCCAGCCGCGCTGGTGCATTTCCAGCGCTGTATCAAGGCCGATGCCGCTGCTACAACCGGTAATCAAGATGCTTTTTTTATATGCTGTCATGGTTTTCTTTTCACTATATGTGGGGATAATGTGATCAGCGCTGGCTTGCGGTTTCCGCCTTTTGCTGTGGTGATGGCAAGAGATCAATTTCTGGCCAATGCTGGATAAAGCGCTGTTTATCGGCCGGGCTGAGGGTGACGGTAATATGATGGTTTCCCTGTTCGTCATAAAAAGAGGCGGTAACCCGTCCATTTTCGTAAAGCCATGCGCCAGCTGAGGCCAGTTGCGGGGCCAGCTTCAAGGACAGGCTAATATCATCCTGATTAAAGATATCTTCAATTTTCTGGCACAGCCTGTCCAGACCCGCCCCGGACACTGCCGAGCAGAGTATCCCGTCCAGGCTATCGTGATAGATGCTGAGCAGATCCGCATCCAGATTGTCAGCCTTATTATAGACATTCAGAACCTTGCCAGATTGTTCCAACACATCAATGCCAATATCGGCCAGCACCGCGCGTACATCGCTGGCTTCCTGTTCAAAATCGGCTGCCGAGATATCCTGTACATGCAGGATAAGATCGCTTTGGGTTATCTCTTCCAGGGTCGATTTAAAGGCTTCGACCAGTTCGGTCGGCAGATTGCTAATAAAGCCAACCGTATCGCCCATCAATACATGGCGCCCGCTAGGTAATTCAACCCCCCTGATAGTGGGGTCAAGGGTGGCAAACAACATATCTTTTGACAGCACATCCGCGCCGGTCATGCGGTTAAATAACGTCGATTTCCCTGCATTGGTATAGCCAACCAGCGCAATGGTCGGGGTTTGCGAGCGCTGCCGGTTCGCCCGTTGCAGGGTGCGGGTGCGCCCTACCTCGCCCAGCTCTTTTTGAATTTGCTTGATCTGGTCAGTCAGCATTCTTTTGTCCAGCTCTAGCTGGCGCTCTCCCGGCCCGCCCAGAAAGCCGCCACCGCCGCGCTGTCTTTCCAGATGTGTCCAGGAACGCACCAGCCGGCTTTTCTGAAAGGTCAGCGCCGCCAGCTCAACCTGCAAGCGCCCGGCATGGCTTTGCGCCCGCGCCCCGAAAATTTCCAGAATAAGGGCGGTGCGGTCAATCACCTTGCAGGACAGGGCACGTTCCAGATTGCGATGCTGAACAGGGGTCAGGCTGGCATTAATCAGGATCAGCGGATAATCCAAATCCTCTGCTGTGGCCGCGATGCGCTCAACAACACCCGGGCCCAGTAGCGAGGCAGCGCGGGGCCTCGCAATGGTGATTATCTCTGTATGGACAATCTCCAGATCAATCGCCTGTGCCAGCCCGCACGCCTCGGTCAGCCGATCTTGCGGACTGCGCAGATCGGTTATTTGCGCGGCCTGTTTTAATTCAGGTTGGATGATAAGGGCGTGGTTCACAATGAAGCGGAAGTTTCTGGGTTCTGTGTTAAAGGTTTTGCTTTTATAGCGGATTGCAAGAGCAAGAGTAAGCCCCGCTATTTCATGCCAGATAAATCATTGGCAGCATACATCCTTTCCCCCTTGAAAAATATATCTGCGTCACCCACATGCAAGGTTAATAAAGAACATATATAAACAAACAGGTGGATTATGGCCGTTAAACAGCATGATTTCGAAGCCGATACGGGTAAAATTCTCGATATCGTTATCAATTCTCTTTATTCCGAAAAAGAAATTTTCCTGCGTGAATTGATATCCAACGCCTCGGACGCGATTGATAAGCGACATTATCTGGCGGCTACCGATCAGTCCTTGCAGAGCGCGCAGGGCTATGCCATCACTCTGTGCGCCGATGAAAAGGCGAAAACCCTGACCATCAGTGATAATGGCGTTGGCATGGATGAAGCGGATATGAATTCCGCGCTAGGGACCATTGCCCGGTCCGGCTCCAAAGCCTTTCTGGAACAGATTCAGACAGAGACCGCCCAGAATTCAAAATCAGGGGATAAAAAGTCAGGGGATAAAAAATCCAAAAATGCTTTTTCCCTTATCGGTCAGTTCGGGGTCGGGTTCTATTCTGCCTTTATGGTCGCAGACAGTGTAGAGGTTGTCAGCCGCAAGGCCGGCCAGGATGGTGCCTGGAAATGGTCATCAGATGGCAAGAATGGCTATAGCCTGGATAAGGCAGAACGCGCCGAGGCAGGTACCGATATCACCCTTTACCTGAAAAAGGATGAAAAGGAATTTTTAGAAGAAGCTCGCATTGATTATCTGGTGCGAAAATATTCCGATCATCTGGCCTATCCGGTAAATTGGCAGCCCCCGCAAGTAGATGCCCCGCGCCAGCTTAATACCGGCTCGGCTATCTGGACACGCGCGAAAAAGGATATTTTGCCAGAAGATTACACCCAGTTTTACCGCCAGATAGGGGCGGTATATGATGAGCCCTTTATGACCCTGCATAACAGCACCGAAGGCATGCTGAATTATACCAGCTTGCTGTTTGTGCCGACCGCGCGCCCGTTCGATTTGTTCAATCCGGACAGGAAATCGCGCATGTCCCTATATATTAACCGCGTCTTTATTACCGATGAATGTGAAGATATCGTGCCGCCCTGGCTGCGCTTTATTCGCGGGGTTATCGACACGCCGGATATGGATTTGAATGTCAGCCGCGAGATGTTGCAGAAGAACCCTGCGGTACAGAAAATTGGCAAGGCGCTGATAAAACGTATCCTTGGTGAGCTTAAGAAAAAGAAAGAAAAAGAGCCGGAAGCCTATGAGGCATTCTGGAATCAGTTTGGTCTGGTTTTGAAAGAGGGCTTGTATGAGGATTATGACAACCGCGACAAGATTCTGGATATCTGTCTGTTTCGTTCGGCCCGTTCCGGCACGCTAATCAGCCTGGCAGATTATGTCGCCGCGATGCCGGAAAGCCAGGACAAGATTTACACCCTGTCTGCGGAAACCCCTGAACAGGCGGAAAATTCGCCGCATCTGGAAGGGTTCCGCGCCCGTGATATTGATGTGTTGCTGATGACCGATCCGGTAGATGAGTTCTGGATGCAGGCAGTCACCGAATTTGACGGCAAGGGCTTCGTCTCGGCCACCAGAGGGGTGTCTGATCTGGACAAGGTGGCGCCAAAAACAGATGCAAAGGATGATGCCGAACAGCCGGATGAAGATGCCCGCAATCAGGAATTTGCACCCCTGATAGCCAAGGTTAAATCCACACTTGGCGAGGATATCAAGGATGTGCGCCTGTCAAAAACCCTGACCGATAGCCCGGTCTGTCTGGTCGCCGATGAAGAGGGGATGGATATCCAGATGGAACGGCTGATGAAGGCGCATAACAAGGATTTTGCCGGCAGCCCGCGTATTCTGGAAATCAACCCGGATCACAAGCTGATTAAGGGGATGGCGAGCCAGATTGCGACCAATACTGACCCGGAGCTGATGGAAGATGCCGCTAAAATGTTGCTGGATCAGGCACAAATTCTGGAAGGGCGGCCACCGGCCAGCCTGACCGAATTTGCCCGCCGCATGACCCGCCTGATGGAGCGCGGCCTGTTGGCTTAATACCGCGCTTGATCCAGTATTTGCAGCGCGTCTGTGCCGATCAGTTTGCTGTTGTCTCTGGCCAGATCAT
Organism: Puniceispirillaceae bacterium (SeqCode); assembly: GCA_049615365.1. GTDB lineage: Bacteria > Pseudomonadota > Alphaproteobacteria > Puniceispirillales > Puniceispirillaceae > JADHLI01. The sequence continues at coordinate 13,905 of JBMZFK010000007.1, read as the reverse complement.
AGGGGGTTAAGCCTTCGCTGTTTCTGGCCTTACCATTCGCTCCAACTTCCACCATAAAAACCCCGTCTATTCAGGCCTGTGGCGCAGTTGCAATTGCATCCGGTCTATCAGCCGTTCTGGGTCAAATTGCAGGGCCAGCATTTCGGTTGGCGAGAGGCGCGGGGTGATCTGCGAGCGCATCTGCAAGCGGCCCCCTTGCCGCAAAAACGCGGCGATAGGCGTGCCGATAGCCAGCGCATGACGCGGCAGGATTTCGCTCAACCCCATCTGCATCATCATAATCGTGACATCAATTCCCTGATCCCCCTGAATGCGGGTGATCAAATCCAGAATACCCTTATCAACAAGGTCAAAAGACAGGCTGGAAAAGCTGCTAAGCAAGGCCAGATTCATCGCTTCCTGGCTGCTTGCGGTCTGGGTTTCTACATAATATTCGGTTAGCTGGTTCAGGGCCTGATAATCATTTTTGGTCATATCCATGGTGAAATCGGCCTGCATATCCAGCAGGCTGGAAACCGATAGCGCCAATGCACCTTCCAGCTTCAAGGCATCCTGTTTCTTGGTGCTTTCAAAATCCATGGAGATATCCAGCGTTATCTGGTCTTGCCCCAGCATCGCAAACAGGGCGTCTGTTTCGCCAAACCGCCTGTCCCCCGGAATTTGCCGCAAGGTCAGGCCATTCAGGCCAAGATTACTGCGCGAGCTGTTGGGCAATTCATCAAATTGGGTAGGCATCAACAACCCGTCAAGGCGAATGCTGGCGATTTTCATCTCTATATTTTCGCTCTCCAGATATAGCCGGATATCGGTAATCTCGGCCGCACTGCGCAGCGGGCTGCCGCCGCTATGACGCTGGCGATAGGCCTCTACACGCGCATCATTGCTGATCATCAAATGCTGGCCAGACATGCGCGCAATGGTCAGGGTCTCGCCCTTATCTGTGGCATAGGAAAAGTTTTTCAGCTCCAGCGCCTCAACCGCGACCATATCTCCGGCCGTCCCGTCAGTCTTTAATATCAGCTTTTCGATAAAGCCTCTTGGCTGTCCCCGCTCATAGATATCTACATCCCGGATATTGATATCGATAAAATCACCATCCCGGCCATCTACGCTGTACCAGCCAGAGCCATAGCGCAGTTCGGTTGTATCATCCAGCCATACAGAGGTTTTGGCCATCGCTGGCGCAATCGCTGACCCTAGCGCCAGGATAAGACCAGCCAGGCCAGCTGCCACATAGCAGATCAACAGATTCTTTTTCCATCCTATTTGGCGAAGAACAGCGATATCTACCTCCCTTTTCCAACCTCGGGGTTACTCAAGCGCTCCTGCTTTAACATAGGCCAGATAACAAATGAGACAAACGGATTAATTCAGCGGCTGTTTTCAGGCCTGCTGAGCATGTGCAACCGGGCGGGTCTGAAAGCTTAATCCGGCAGGGACTTCTGTATGGTTGATGGTGACCTGTGCGCCATCATTTATTGTCCCGGCCAACAGCGCCTCTGCCAGCTTGTTTTGCAACTCATTTTGCATCACCCGCTTTAGGGGGCGGGCGCCATATTTTGGATCATAGCCTTCATCAGCCAGCCAGTTTCGTGCCTCTGCTGTCAGGGTCAGATGGATATCCCGATCTGCAAGCCGGGATTTCAGCCTTTCAAACTGAATATCGACAATCGCTCCCATATGGGTACGGCTCAGGCGCTGGAACAGCAACAGGGCATCCAGCCGGTTCAGGAATTCAGGGCGAAACGCATCCTGTACCTCTTCCATCACCACATCGCGGGCGCCATCTACCGAGCTGTCATCTGGCAGGGCGAGCAATGGCCCGGACCCCAGATTAGAGGTAAGCAGGATCATGGTATTGCGGAAATCTACCCGCCGTCCCTGACCATCAGTCAGATGCCCATCATCAAGAACTTGCAACAGGATGTTAAAGATATCCGGATGGGCTTTTTCAATCTCATCAAACAGGATCACCTGATAGGGGCGCCGGCGCACCGCTTCGGTTAGAGCCCCGCCTTCATCATAACCAACATAGCCCGGAGGCGCACCGATAAGCCGCGATACCGAATGTTTTTCCATATACTCAGACATATCGAGCCGCAAAATAGCCTCTTCATTATCGAACAGGAAATCGGCCAGCGTCTTTGCCATTTCGGTTTTGCCCACCCCTGTTGGCCCCAGCATTAAAAAGCTGCCCAGCGGCTGGTTCGGGTCATTCAGGCCAGCACGGGCACGCCTTGTCGCATCGGAAATAGCCTTAATCGCCTCATCCTGGCCAATGACGCGGCGGCCAAGCATATCTTCCATTTCCAGCAGCTTTTCGCCTTCGCCTTCCATCATTTTGGCAACCGGAATACCTGTCCACTGGCTGATAACTTGGGCGATATGTTTTTGCTCAACCTGTTCTTCTATCAGGCCAGAACCGGAAAGCTCTGCCTTGCAGGCTTCCAGATCAGAAATCAAACCCGGCAATATCGCATAGGTAAGCTCGGCGGCTTTTTCCAAATCGCCCTGCCGTTGCGAGACCTCCAGATTATGCCGGCAATCTTCAATTTGCTGCTGAAGCGCGGCGATTTCCGCCATCTGACGTTTCACCGTATCCCATTTTGCGGTCAACTCCTTTGATTCAGCATTTAACTCCTGTAGCTGTTTTTCCAGATTTGCCAGGCGTTTTTTATTCGCTGTATTGCCAGCTTCTCTGGTAAGGGCAGCTTGCTCTATCTTTAATTGCATAATCTGCCGGTCGGTTGCTTCCAGCATTGGCGGCTTGCTATCTGACTGTATACGAATATAGCTGGCAGCCTCATCAACCACATCAATCGCCTTGTCAGGCAGAAACCGCTCATTGATATAGCGGTTAGAAAGCTGGGCAGCGGCAACCAGCGCATCATCAGTTATGCGGATACCATGATGCAGCTCGTATTTTTCTTTCAGGCCGCGCAGAATAAATACCGTATCCTCAACAGTGGGCTCGGTTACGAGTACCGGCTGAAAACGCCGTGTTAACGCGGCATCTGTTTCAACATATTTACGATATTCATCCAGCGTGGTTGCCCCGATACAATGCAGCTTGCCGCGGGCAAGGGCCGGCTTTAACAAATTGGAAGCGTCCATCGCCCCATCTGTTTTTCCAGCCCCGACCAGCTGGTGCATTTCATCAATAAAGACAATGATATTGCCTTCTGCTGCATCGATTTCATCCAATACCGCTTTTAGTCTTTCCTCGAATTCACCGCGATATTTTGCCCCGGCAACCAGCGCGCCCATATCCAGCGATAACAGTGATTTTCCAGACAGCGCCTCTGGCACATCTCCTTGAATAATCCTTTGAGCAAGCCCTTCGGCAATCGCGGTCTTGCCGACACCAGGCGCGCCTATCAATACCGGGTTATTTTTCGTCCGGCGAGCCAGAATCTGGATGGTGCGGCGCACTTCCTCATCCCGACCGATAACCGGATCCAGCTTGCCCTGCATCGCTAATGCGGTCAGGTCGGTTGCATATTTTGCAAGACTTTCCATCATCTCGTCACTGACATCACTGTCAATGGTGCGCCCTTTTCGCATTTCGTCTATCACGCCTTCCAGCTGTTTTAGCTGCAGGCCGGCCTCGCGTAGTAATTTTGCCACATTGCCCTTGCTTGCACATAGCGTAACCAGCATGGCATCCACCGAAATAAAGCTGTCGCCACGCTGTTTTGTCCAGGCTTCCGCCTCGGCCACAATACGCCCTAGCGCAGGATCTATCTGCAGATTATCTGCACCACTTCCAGTTACTTGTGGAAGCTTTTCCAGCGCTGTTTCCAGCCCGTCTGTTATGGCATCCATGCTGGCGCCAGAGCGCATCAGCAAGCGGTTTGCGGCTTGTCCATCATCTTCGACGAGCCCGGCAAGCAGATGCAGGTCTGTCATGCGCTGGTGGTGGTGGCGCAAGGCAATAGTTTGGGCCGTGCCAAATGATTTTCTGACAGTTGCGGTGAATTGCTCTGTATTCATTTTCTACTCCTCACAACAAAAGGCCGATAGGTTCATTCGTCAACACACAGACAGCAGGCTGTTTGATGATAATGTTTTGCCACTGCCTGACAGGGGCATGTTGATAATCTGCTGAAACAGGATGTCCTGAAGCGCTTTGCTTCTCGTCGCCAGTTTATTCTAACGATGATATTTATGTGGGAAGTCCCTAAGATGCTTTCAAGACTTGTCAATCAGATGAAGATACCGATAAGCTGATAGAGAAAATTTATTTTGGCAATTGGTAATTTTTTCAGGGGGATATAGGATGTCAGCAGGATCAAAAACCGGAGGAGAGCTGTTAGTTGAATGCCTCTCTAATTTAGGGGTAACTACAAGCTTTGGTGTGCCGGGGGAATCCTATCTGGCGGTTTTGGATGCGTTATATGACGCTAAAATCAACTTTACCCTGTGCCGACATGAAAGCGCCGCGGGGTTTGCTGCTGCTGCGTGGGGCAAGCTGACAGGCGCCCCTGGCATTGGCTTTGTTACGCGCGGGCCAGGTGCGACAAACGCATCTATTGGGGTTCATACCGCGATGCAGGACAGCTCGCCCATGATTTTGTTCATTGGGCAGGTAGGGGTTAATCATAAAGGGCGCGAAGCCTTTCAGGAAGTAGATTACCGCGCCTTTTTCACTCCATTGGCAAAATGGGCAACCGAGATTGATAATGCTGACCGCATTCCAGAGATCCTCAGCCATGCGTGGCATATAGCGTTATCTGGCAGGCCCGGCCCCGTGGTGATTGCTCTGCCAGAAGATATGCTCACAACGCTGACTAATGCCCGGCCCTGCCAGCCCATAACTATTGCAGAAGCAGGCGTGGATGCCGCCGGGCTGGCACAGGCGATGGCAATGTTATCTGCGGCTAAAAATCCGCTCATTCTGGCAGGTGGCGGTGGCTGGACCTCATCTGGCAAGCAGGCCTTGCAACGCTTTGCAGAAAGCCAGAGCTTTGCGGTTTCAGCAGCGTTCAGATATCATGATGTGATCGATAATCACAGTCCGGTCTATATTGGCGATGCCGGGGTAGGTATGGCCCCGCATGTCAGCGAGGCAATAAAACAGGCAGATGTCATTCTGGCGCTCAATGTGCGGCTGGGTGAGGGGACTACGCAAGCCTGGACATTGCTGGATGTGCCCTATGCTGCACAGAAAATTATTCATGTACACGCCTCAGATCTGGAAATTGGCAAGATCTATCATCCTGCGCTATCGCTTCATGCCGGGCCTAATCAATTTGCCATGGCCCTTGGCGAACAGGTGGCCGATGATAGCCAGCTTGCCTCGCGATCTGCCTTTATCGAAAAGAACCGGGCGGCCTATCTTGCCTCGCTTCGCCCGGCGCCTCAGGATAGCCCGGTAGATATGTCTGCAGTGATGGCGATGTTGCAGGAACAGCTGGAGGCGGACGCCATTCTTACTAATGGGGCGGGGAATTTTGCGCTCTGGCCAAACAAAGCCTTTTGTTATGGCCCGAACCAGAGATTGTTAGCCCCTCAAAGCGGAGCGATGGGCTATGGCCTGCCAGCAGCGATAGCCGCAGGGGTAGCCTATCCCGGCCGTCAGGTCATCTGTTTTGCTGGCGATGGGGATATTCAGATGGGTATTGCCGAGCTGGGCACCGCAGTTCAGGCGGGCGCCAGGCTGATTATCATTATTCTGAATAATGGATCTTACGGCACCATTCGAATGCATCAGGAACGTGATTACCCTGACCGGATTTCTGGAACTAGCCTGTATAATCCTAATTTTTCAGCTGTAGCACAGGCTTATGGTATGGCTGGATTTAAGGTAGCAAAGACAGATGAATTTGCGGCTGTATTTGCCAACGCGGTAGCCGCAGAAAACGGGGCAGTTATAGAGCTGGACATTAATGTTGAAGCGATTACCCCGCGTACCACGCTGGCTAAATTACGCAATGCTAGCAAGGCAATACCCTAGCTATTTACTTGGACAGCCTGTCATTACGGTAATTATGCATGCGCATCAGATTATCTGTGGCAGCGTCCAGGGTTTTTGTTGCCGCTTCAGGGATAGCTGTACCTGGTCCAAAGATAGCGGCGACCCCCGCATCATATAGATATTGATAATCCTGTTGCGGGATAATACCGCCGCAAATCACCAGAATATCGTCTGCCTGTTTTTGTTTCAGAATGTTGATAAGTTCGGGCAGCAAGGTTTTATGCCCGGCCGCCAGCGAAGATACCCCGATAATATGCGCGCCCATATCAATCGCTGTTTGTGCGGCCTCTTCAGGGGTTTGAAAAAGGGTGCCAACCCGCACATCCATTCCAAAATCACCAAAGGCAGAAGAAATAACCTTCGCCCCCCGATCATGGCCATCTTGCCCCAGCTTTGCCATATATAAAACAGGCGCCTCGTTTGCTTCGTCAAAAAAGCGGGAAAAGGCGGTTTCTACCGCGTCAATCTCCGGGCCACTGCCATAGGTTTGACGATAGACATTCCGGATGGTTTCCTGTTTGCCAGTGTAGCGCCCAAACACCGCCTCCAGAGCTGAGGATAGCTCGCCAACGCTGGCACGCACACGCATCGCTTCAATACTAAGTGCCAGTAAATTGCCGGTGTTATTTCGTGCTGCATCCTGCAAGGCAGCCAGACTATCAGCAACCGCTTTTTCATCACGAACAGCTCTTATCTGTTGCAAGGCTTGTGTTTGGCCAACACGCACCGCGTCATTGTCAATGTCCAGCACTTCTACCGCGCTGTCGTCATCCGGGCGATATTTATTTACCCCCACAATAACATCTTCGCCATTATCAATGCGGGCTTGTCTGGCGGTCGCCATCTTTTCGATTTCGCGTTTTGGAAACCCTTCCAGCACTGCTTCTGTCATGCCGCCCATATTTTGAATATCTGTGATCAGCGCATCTGCTTTTTCAATCAGCTCTGCGGTCAGATTTTCAACATAATAGGAACCGGCAAGCGGGTCGACAGTGTCGGTAATTCCGGTTTCATGTTGCAGAATTAACTGTGTGTTGCGGGCAATGCGTGCGGAAAAATCTGTGGGCAGACCAATCGCTTCATCAAAGGAGTTGGTGTGCAGGGACTGGGTACCGCCAAGCGCGCCGGCCATCGCCTCGATAGTGGTTCGAATAATATTATTATACGGGTCCTGTTCAGCAAGGCTGGCTCCGGAAGTCTGGCAATGGGTGCGCAGCATAAGCGATTTTTGATTTTCCGGCTGAAACAGCTTTTCCATCCAGCGCGCCCACAAGGTGCGCGCGGCACGTAATTTGGCCGCTTCCATAAAGAAATTCATGCCAATACAGAAAAAGAATGACAGGCGCGGTGCAAAGCTATCCACATCCAGGCCACGTGCCTGCGCTACTTTTACATATTCCAGCCCATCGGCAAGCGTAAAGGCCAGCTCTTGTACCAGATTGGCACCAGCTTCCTGCATATGATAGCCAGATATCGAAATAGAGTTGAATTTCGGCATATGCTGGGCGGTGTGGGAAATAATATCGGCGACAATCCGCATAGAGGGCTCTGGCGGATAAATATAGGTGTTTCGCACCATAAATTCTTTGAGAATATCATTCTGGATAGTGCCTGACAGTACCGATTGCGGTACGCCCTGTTCTTCACCAGCCACAATAAAGGCAGATAATACAGGCAGAACCGCCCCGTTCATGGTCATGGAAACGCTCATATCCTGTAGCGGGATACCTTCGAACAGGCGTTTCATATCTTCAACTGTATCAATGGCAACGCCGGCCTTGCCAACATCACCGCGCACCCGTGCATGATCTGAATCATAGCCACGATGGGTGGCCAGATCAAAGGCAACAGACAGACCCTTTTGCCCGGCATTCAGGGCCTTGTGGAAAAATTTATTGGTTTCTTCTGCGGTAGAAAAACCGGCATATTGGCGGATGGTCCATGGCCGAACCGTATACATGGTGGCACGTGGACCCCGGGTAAAGGGCGCTTCGCCAGGTAGGGTATCCAGATGTTCCAGCCCTTGCAGATCAGATGATGTGTATAACGGGGCGATATCAATGCCTTCGGCTGTTGTGGTGGTCAGCGTCTCTGGCGTGCGGCCTTTCAGCTCGGCGGTAGCCATCTCAGTCCATTGCGTATTTTTGTCCTGCTTTTCAGCCATGACATACCCTTTTAGTGCTGTGTTCTATATCTGGTGAGCAGATGATAGCCTATATGGCGCCAAAATTCGAGTGTCAAGCCTGCGGCCGGCTAGATAGGTCTGAAGCGGCAAATAACTTTACAGTCGGTAGGTGTCTGACGCATGGTCAATACAGGCGGGGTAAGCTGTTATCTTGCTGCTTTTCATATTTACTGAAATGGCACCTTTTTAAAGAACTTTCTTTTCGGATGGGTTTTTTGTGACGTCACTATCTGTTTTGTTTTCCAGCCTGTCTTCCCGAAAACAGGGGTTTTTGCTGATGGTCGTAGCGACCTTCTGTTTTCCAACAATGGATGTGATGGCAAAATATCTGTTGCAGAGCCAGCCTGTTATGCAGGTGGTGTGGGCACGGTATACTGGGCAATTTATCCTTATCCTATGCTTGTTTGCCCCGCGCCTGAAAGGAGTAGCTCGCACACGTCATCCGCACCTGCAAATAGCACGGTCTGCGGCGTTATTTGGGGGCACGTGTTTTTTCTTTCTTAGCCTGTTTTATCTGGATCAGGGGCAGACATCTGCCATTTTTATGGTGGCGCCGTTACTGATTACGGTGCTGGCGGTGTTTTTTCTGGCAGAAAAGATAGGGGTGCGCCGAATTATTAGCGTAATTGGAGGTTTCATAGGGGCATTGATTATTATTCAGCCTCACTCTGATATTTTTACACCTGCGTCTCTGTTGCCTTTATGTGCGGCAAGCTTTTACGCCAGCTATTCGATTTTGACACGCAAGCTAGGCGATAAAGAATCCCCGCAAACGACACTGTTCTTTACCGCTGGATTTGGGGCATTAGCGACTAGCTTTATTCTGCCCTTTATCTGGGTACCACCAGAGACGAGTGCGTCCATAATATTGATGGCAAGTATGTCTTTGTTTGGTGGGCTTGGTCACTATGCTGTGATTTTGTCTCTGCAACGGGTTGAGGCCAGCGAGACTGCGCCATTAAATTATTTGTCGGTTGTTTTTGCCATGTTTTGGGGGTTTATAGTTTTCGCCGAAGTGCCGTCTCTGGCGACGATTGGTGGTGCTGCTATTATTGTCCTATCAGGCCTATATTTGTGGCGGCGGGAGAAACTTATAAAAAAGACTTAGGGCAGGGGAGGTTTTTTCCATCCTTCGCATTATGTGATAAAGGGCCTTTTCATATATCGTGGGGGCTTGTATTCTAGCTTATGATGGTCACACTTTGATAGCCAATACTTCACTACGATAGCTAAAGGATAGAACTATGGATAGCATCGCTGAAACACCAGCCAAGATAAAGACCAAAGCTGTGTTTGATTGGGCAGACCCGTTTGGTCTGGATGCCCAGCTTAGTGAAGATGAGCGAATGGTAAGAGATACAGCCAATGCCTATACACAGGAAAAATTGGCGCCGCGTATTATCGAAGCGTTCCGCGAGGAAAAAACCGATCCAGAGATTTTTCGCGAGATGGGTGCGCTTGGCTTGCTAGGGGTGACGGTTAGCCAGAAATATGGCGGCGCGGGTATGAATCATGTTTGTTATGGGTTGGTCGCTCGCGAGATGGAGCGGATTGATTCTGGCTATCGTTCTATGCTGTCGGTGCAATCCTCGCTCGTGATGCACCCTATTGAATCCTTTGGCACAGAAGAGCAGAAGGAGCGTTATTTGCCGAAGCTGGCAACAGGGGAAATGATTGGCTGTTTCGGTTTAACCGAAGCAGATGCAGGCTCTGACCCTGGCTCAATGCGGACAACAGCACGCAAGACAGACACAGGGTACGTCCTTAACGGCTCTAAAATGTGGATTTCGAACGCACCGATTGCAGATGTGTTTATCATCTGGGCAAAATCAGAAGCCCATGAAGGCAAGATAAAAGGCTTTATCCTTGAAAAAGGCATGGCAGGCCTGTCGGCAGACCCTATTAAAGGCAAATTATCCCTGCGTGCCTCTATCACTGGCTCTATCAGTCTTAACGATGTAGCTGTATCTGAAGATGCCTTACTGCCCCATGTTGAAGGGCTGAAGGGCCCGTTTAGCTGTCTGAACAAAGCCCGTTATGGCATTAGCTGGGGAACAATGGGTGCTGCTGAGTTTTGCTGGAATGCCGCCCGTAGCTATACCCTGGAGCGCAAACAATTTAACCGCCCGCTGGCTGCTAACCAGCTGATACAACTAAAGCTGGCAGATATGCAGACCGAAATAGGGATTGGTTTGCAATCTGTGTTGCGGGTTGGTCGGATGCTGGATGACGGCAGCTGTGCACCAGAATTAATATCATTGGTAAAGAGGAATAGCTGTGGCAAAGCACTGGATGTCGCGCGCGTTGCACGGGATATGCATGGCGGCAACGGCATTTCAGAAGAATATCACGTGATGCGCCATTTGATGAATTTGGAAACCGTAAATACCTATGAAGGTACCCATGATGTACACGCCCTGATATTGGGGCGAGCTCAAACCGGATTACAGGCATTTGCAGGCTAGGCTTGTACTTCCCATGCTCTTGATTTAGCGGAATTCCTGCGTGGCGCAACAGATAAGCCCATGACAGTGCCGACTAATATATCTTTTTATCCTGCATCCTTGGGGCCTATTGCTGCTGGTAGCACCTGTGCACCTTTCTTGCTGATATCCGCAAATTCGGAATTTCATTTAAGTTTGAAACCTTAGATGGAAATAAAATTTTTATTTCTTTAGATATTATCAGTTATTTTAAAACCATATTGTTCTGTGGATATGCAAATTCTTGGTTTCTGGGGCACAACATGGATAAAAATATATGAGATGCGGATAGTTTTTTATCCGCTGCACAACCAAAGCTAGATAACACACAAGATAGGCTGGAATATTTTCCAAATCAGTTTCTGGATTAAAGGCTGGCCTCTAGCTCTGGGCTAGAAAAAACCAGCCATAGGAGATGAGCAAGGCTGGTATAGCCGAATAAAGTGTTGCCATAATCGCCGCGCCGGGGGCCAACGCAATCGCCGGAAATAACGCATCCCCGTCATTGCTGATCGCATTGCCGATTTGTGCAGAAAGAGGCAGATAACCAGAAAGATATAAAGTTGTAACCAGTATTTGTGCCCCGCATCCAGGGACAAAACCAATAATCACAGCAATTAGGGGCGCAAAGGCGACAACCGAACCAAATAGGGCGTTCAGGTCTAAATCGGTGAGGTGGATGGTTACCTCGAATAACAGAAAGGCAAAAATGACCCAGCTGGTTACAAAATTAGTATCGGCGATTGTGCGCCGTATTATCGACTCGCCCTCTGCAGTTTCGGCGGTGGTACGGGTTCGGCGCAAGGCTGGGACCAGCCGCGGCAATGCCCACATGCCAAAACATAACATACCGCCTATAAACCCAAGCAGGCTGGCTGGATCCGGGATCTTCTCGGTACGGAACATCTCATTGACATCAATCTGGAAAGCCAGCATCAGACCTAAAACAAGGCCCGGCATGAAGATAACCATCCAGATACGATCCAGTAATAGGTTGGAAAAATCATCATGTTCGGGATCGGATAAATCTGGATGGCGTACAATATCGGTATTTTTGGGCCGCATGAAATCTTTGCCATGGATGGCATCCACAATATATCCGGTAACAACGCCTACCGCAAAACCAAGACCAATAATGAAAAAGCCGACAAGCGGTTCTTTTGCCAGCAGCAAAAAGGCTGCATCGCCCATGGTCGCAGTCAAGGTGGCAAGCACAGAGCCAAAGCTTAGCCGTCCGGATACATATTTCGTGACCACAATGATGGCACCGCCGCAGCCCGGCAAGGCGCCAAGCGCCGCCGCCAGAGGTACTTGCCATTTACCAGATTCAGCCAGAGCCGTCGTTAAATCAAATTTAAACGCGCGTTCTGCCATGAAAAACAGCAATAAAGTGCCAGCGACAAAGGTCGATACCTGCAGATATGCATCGGCAATCGCCGCAAACATCACCTCGACCAGAGTTGGATCGTATAATATGGCAGCACAAAATCCGGTCACAATTGCCAATAGGGGCAAGTTTATTCGCCGGACAGTATGTGATTCCCTAACAATGTTTGCAGTGCTCATCTAGCAGGCCTTTTACTAACAGGAGCTATATCGGCGCCTCTATGTTGAAACAGCGCGGCCTTTTTAAGTTCGCAACCTTATATGATTAAATAACAGGCTTATGAAGTTAGTCAAGGCTAATTTTGGGAAATTAATACAGATTAAAAGGAAAAGTTTGGCTTTTGATTGACATTTGCCAGAAGGTTTTACATCTAGAGGTCAGCAAGCGTCTGGAGCGCTATGCTGTGGAGTTATGAATATGACACAAGTAGCTAACGATATGTCTTTTCCGGTTGTGGATGCGTCAACGCCAGATGCGGTGCGCGTTCTGGAAGTACGACACTGGACAGACAGGCTGTTTTCTTTCGAGGTTGAACGCCCCCAAAGTTTTCGTTTTCGTTCTGGTGAATTTGTCATGATCGGCTTGCTGAATGAGGCAGGTCGCCCGCTGCTGCGGGCCTATTCTATCGCCTCCCCCTTTTGGCAAGAAAGCTTGAGCTTTTATTCCATCAAGGTTCCAGATGGCCCGTTAACCTCGCGTTTGCAGCATATTCAGGCAGGTGATTATATCTTGATGAAAACCAAGCCTACCGGCACGTTGGTTCTGGATGCCCTGTTACCGGGTAAAAGATGCTATCTTGTGTCTACCGGAACCGGGGTGGCACCTTTTGCGTCCTTGCTACGCGACCCTGATCTGTATGAGCGTTTTGAGCAGGTGATTTTAACGCATACTTGCCGAGATGTTGCAGAACTAGGCTTTAGCAAGGAATTGGTTTCCCGTACCAAAGGCGATCCGCTGATTGGTGATCTGGCTTCTGAAAAGCTGGTCTATTTTCCGACCACCACAAGAGAGAGCTATCATCATATGGGGCGTATTACCAATCTGATGGAAAGCGGCGCTTTATTTGACAGTCTGGGACTGCCGCATTTGTCGGTTACAGATGATCGGGTGATGATTTGCGGGTCAATGAATATGAATCAGGACATGAAACAGCTTTGTCAGGAGGCAGGTTTGCGTGAGGGTGCAAATTCTGCCCCCGGCCATTTTGTTCTTGAAAAAGCCTTCGTAGGCTAGCTAGCTGATAGATCGAATAATAGCTGGCAGACCGGTTAGATCTGGCAAGAGATGGGCAATCCCCTCAAGGGCTTTTGGTGTGTCTGGATAAATGGACGAGATACCGATAAAAGCGCCAGCCCCTGCACGTTCTGCTGCATGCCGGTCGGCAAAGGTATCGCCAACCATCGCTACCTCACCCGGGCGGCAGGATAGCGCATCGCATATCGCCAGAAACCCGGATGGTTCCGGCTTTGAGCCAAATCCGCTATCAAACCCCACAACCATTTCCAGATAATTGGTAACCCCGATATCAGAACATCCTCTGATAGCAGATTCGGCGCTGTCATTAGTCAACACGGCCATCTTGTAGCCGCTATTATGTAGATCTGAAAGCGGGGTGATAACATCCCCATTGGCAACACTGCCAACACCGGCCAGGGTTTCGTCCCGGGCACCCAAAAACACATCTCGCAATTTTTCCCTGATTTGCAGATCGTGATGCAGCTGGTCTGCCAGTCTGGGAACCGCTTCGGCAATGGCGTTAAACTGGGTCACCATAGAGCCCGCGGCGAATAGGCCATCGGCATCAATGCGGCGTGACTTCTCGTCAATACCTATAATTTTCTGGAATTGCTCTGCTGGGTTTTCGCCATTTGTC
>JBMZFK010000006.1:0-33094 GCA_049615365.1 Puniceispirillaceae bacterium (SeqCode) | reverse complement strand
AAATAAGCGCAAAAATTTTGTGTAAATAGCGCTATTCTCTAGGCAGTTTTTATCATCGCCAAAAAGCTGGTGAAACAGAGCTGGCTCATGGCACGCATTATGGAGGATGCAATGCTTATTGGTTTGCCAAAAGAAATCAAGAATAACGAGTTTCGGGTGGGGCTTATTCCGTCATCTGTTGCTGAATTGGTGAAATCAGGCCATCAGGTCATGGTTCAAACAGGTGCGGGGGCCGGGATTGGCGCCGCAGATGAGGCGTATCAGCGTGCAGGCGCTATTATTAGCCCCACCGCAGAGCAGGTATTTCACGATGCCGAAATGATTGTAAAGGTGAAAGAGCCGCAAAAACAGGAATGGGAACAGCTATCGCCAAATCAGATTTTGTTCACCTATCTGCATCTGGCAGCTGATATTGACCAGACACAGGGATTGATGCGCTCTGGCTGCACCGCTATCGCCTATGAGACCATTACAGATGCCACAGGGGGGTTGCCGCTTTTGGCACCAATGTCCGAGGTGGCTGGCAGGCTTTCTGTTATTGAGGGCGCCGCTCAGTTAAAGGCAATTAATGGTGGGCGCGGCTTGCTGGTCTCTGGTGTGCCGGGAACCGAAGCGGCGAAAATCGTTGTTATTGGCGGCGGTGTGGTTGGCACAAATGCAGCAAAAATGGCAGTAGGCCTGGGGGCTGAGGTCACTATCTTTGATCGGTCGCTGCCACGCTTGCGCGCATTATCTGATATTTTTGGTGCTTCTGTCGCTACCCGCTTTTCCACCCATGACAGGCTGGCCGCAGCGGTACGCGAGGCAGATATCATTATCGGGGCCGTGCTGATCCCGGGGGCGAGTGCTCCAAAGCTGGTATCAAAAGCCCAGCTAAAAGAAATGAAGCCTGGCTCGGTTATTGTTGATGTCGCTATTGATCAGGGCGGGTGTTTTGAAACGGCCACACCAACTACCCATGAAGAGCCAACCTATATTATCGATGATGTGGTACATTATTGTGTAGCAAATATGCCAGGGGCGGTTCCGCTTACCTCCTCGCAAGCGCTGAATAACGCGACCTTGCCTTTTGTAATGGCATTGGCAAATAACGGTCTTGCCGCGCTGGAGCAGGACCCGCATCTGGCCAATGGGCTGAATGTACAAGCTGGAAAAATCATGCATCCAGCGGTCATTGAGGCGCTTGGAAGCCTGTCTGCTGCGTAAATAGGGCGCGTGTATTTGCACGCAATGAAAAAAAACTGCCCTGTTAGGTCAAAAGAGGCTTGACCTGACAGGTCATTTAATGAATAAACACCACTGTTCTGAACGGGCAGGCGTGTTCGCTTGCTACCAGGTACAGGTTAAGGGGCCATAGCTCAGCTGGGAGAGCGCGTGCTTTGCAAGCATGAGGTCGTCGGTTCGATCCCGTCTGGCTCCACCAACCTTTCCTAACCTGACAGACAAACGCCAACGATTGTTCGCGACACCTGAACAGGCCAAATTGATAATGGTCGGGGTGCAGATTAAAGGAAGTTACCAAGATGGCTGTTCCAAAGCGCAAAGTGACAAAATCAAAGCGCGACATGCGCCGCGCACACGATGCTATTAGCGCCGATGCCTATGTAGAGGACAAGGTGACAGGCGAGTTGCATCGCCCGCACCATATTGATCTGAAAACAGGTATGTATAAAGGTCGGCAGGTTCTCAAAGTTAAAGAACGGTTCTAGGTACAGATATCTATCTGATGAACCCTTTGAGCAACGCTAAAAATAAATTCCCGGTTTTTTGTATCGGCGATGTCGTTCGGCATCGCCTTTATCCGTTTCGCGGGGTGATCGTGGATGTTGATCCGGAATTCGACAATACCGAGGAATGGTATGCTGCGATCCCGGAAGATGTGCGTCCAGAGCGTGAACAGCCCTTTTATTATCTGCTGGCTGAAAATTCAGAAACCTATTATTCCGCCTATGTCTCGCAGCAGAATCTGCTATCCGATACCGAAAATGGCCCAGTAAATCATCCCGATATTGATGATGTATTTGACGGGTTTGAAGAGGGGCGGTACCAGCTGCGTGCCGAAGCCTATAACTAGGTGATACGGATGCCGGTTATCTGGCGACCTTTTCGGTTTTTTATATCCTGAAAAATCTTTTCCTCTCCTGCGGCTGAAATAGGCTTTAATCTCTTGCAATTTTTTGGTAAAGACCTAGATGGAAGTAAACAGGACCAAAATAGTCTTGTTTTTGATAATCATTCGCAATTACAATATGCTAGAGAGCGTCGATTAACCTGATGTTACGTCTTAACCGGATGACAGATTATGCTATTTTAGTGCTGGGCGTGTTGCATGGCCGGCCGGATGTTCTGTTGTCCAGTGCCCAGATTGCCCAGCATGCCCAGCTGACCCAGGCTACTGCGGCCAAAATTATCAAAGCGTTAGGTTCTGCAGGTCTGGTCACCACTATTCGAGGTACCAAGGGCGGGTGCCAGCTGGCAATGCCTGCCAGTGCGATTAGCATTGCTGATGTTATCGAAGCGATTGAGGGACCTATCGCGCTTACCGCTTGTGTAGAAGGCGCAGAAGAGCCGTGCTCGGTACAGCAGGGCTGTTTTATGAGCGGTAGCTGGAATCACATTAACGGGGCTATACGCTCCGCTTTGGATGGGGTCAGCTTGTCTGATCTGTTTAATCCGTCAAATCTGTTTCCGGCGCCGCTGGAAACCCCGGAAACTTCATCTCAAACAGAGGTCTAGAAAAAGATATGGTAGCCACGACTGAGACAATTGCCGCTGTAGAAGACGCCACAGGAGCCTATAAATATGGCTTTGTGACAGATATCGAAACAGAAAAGGCCCCGAAAGGGCTGAATGAAGATATCATTGCCTTTATTTCAGCAAAAAAAGATGAGCCTGAATGGATGCTGGAATGGCGGCTGAAAGCCTATCGGCACTGGTTGAAAATGGCGTCTCCAGATTGGGCAAAGCTGAATATTCCTGAAATTGATTATCAGGATGTGTATTATTACGCGGCGCCAAAGTCAGCTGAAGGGCCAAAATCGCTGGATGAGGTGGATCCAGAATTGCTGGCAACCTATGAAAAGCTGGGTATTCCGTTGAATGAGCAAAAAATGCTGGCAGGGGTAGCGGTGGATGCCGTATTTGACTCGGTATCTGTTGCGACAACCTTTAGAGAAGAGCTGGCGAAATCTGGCGTGATTTTCTGTTCTATCTCGGAGGCGATCCGCGAATATCCTGAGCTGATCAAAAAATATATGGGCTCGGTAGTGCCGGTCGCTGATAATTACTTCTCGGCGTTAAATTCGGCTGTGTTTACCGATGGCTCTTTTGTTTACATTCCAAAGGGCGTGCGATGCCCGATGGAGCTGTCCACCTATTTCCGCATTAACGAGAAAAATACCGGCCAGTTTGAGCGCACCCTGATTATTGCTGAAGATAGCTCATATGTCAGCTATCTGGAGGGTTGTACCGCCCCGCAACGCGACGAGAATCAACTTCATGCCGCAGTGGTAGAACTGGTAGCAATGGAAGATGCCGAGATTAAATATTCAACGGTTCAGAACTGGTATCCGGGCGATGAAACCGGCAAGGGCGGTATCTATAATTTTGTGACCAAGCGCGGCATTTGCCGGGGCGACCGGGCTAAAATTTCCTGGACACAGGTGGAAACAGGTTCTGCCATAACCTGGAAATACCCCTCCTGTATCCTGAAAGGCAAGGATAGTGTGGGCGAATTTTATTCGGTTGCGGTTACTAACGGGGCCCAGCAGGCAGATACCGGAACCAAGATGATCCATCTTGGCGAAGGCTCGCGCTCTACAATCATTTCCAAGGGGATTTCTGCAGGCAAATCGCAAAATACCTATCGCGGCCTGGTGGAAGTGCATAAGCCAGCAGAAGGGGCGCGGAATTTCACCCAGTGTGATTCTCTGTTGGTTGGTGATAAATGTGGGGCGCATACTGTGCCCTATATCGTATCGCGCAACCCGTCTGGAAAAATCGAACATGAAGCGACAACATCGCGGATTTCAGAAGACCAGCTGTTCTATTGTTTGCAGCGCGGTATGGATGAAGAAGAATCTGTCTCGCTTATCGTCAATGGCTTCTGCAAAGAGGTGATGAAAGAATTGCCGATGGAATTTGCAGTTGAAGCCCAAAAATTAATTGGAATTAGCCTTGAAGGCTCAGTTGGATAATAGCGTACAGGTGATAAGAGATGAATTTGCTAGAAATTAAAAACCTACATGCCTCTATTGGCGACACAAAAATCCTGCATGGTATTGATCTGACCATCAATCGTGGCGAGGTGCATGCGATTATGGGGCCGAACGGTTCGGGAAAATCCACCCTTTCCTATGTATTATCGGGGCGTGATGGGTATGAGGTAACTGAGGGCAAGATTTTGCTGGATGGCGAGTCTGTTTTGGAAATGGAATCAGATGAACGCGCCCGTGCCGGCATGTTTCTGGCCTTTCAATATCCGGTTGAACTGCCGGGGGTCAGCGGTATGTCTTTTTTGCGCGCTGCGGTAAATGCCCGGCGCCGCGAAGCGGGCGAGGAAGAAGTTGACCAGCTTGAATTCGTCAAGCTGGTACGGGCAGCAGCGGCTGATTTAGGCGTTGATAACGAGATGCTGAAGCGGGCGGTGAATGTTGGCTTTTCCGGCGGCGAGAAAAAGCGCTATGAGATTTTGCAAATGGCGCTGCTAAAGCCAAGTCTGGCAGTGCTGGATGAAACTGATTCTGGTCTGGATGTGGATGCGCTGAAAATTGTGTCTGATGGCGTGAATGCCCAGCGTGGCGCGGATTGCGGTATGCTGGTTATCACCCATTATCAGCGTCTGCTCTCGCATATTGTGCCGGATTTTGTGCATATTCTGGCTGGCGGGCGTATCATAAAGTCTGGGGATAAGTCGCTGGCACTTGAAGTGGAAGAAAATGGGTATGCGGGGTTGGTCGATGCCGCATAAATTAACTGAAATTATCAGCTGGCCCGATCACTGTGTAAAAGCGCAAAGCTATTTCGATACCTATGGCTGGCCAGATAACCGCCAGGAAGCTTGGAAATACACCTCTCTGGCACATTTGCAAGACAGTGCCTTTACCGCGGCGGATACAGATGACAATACAGGTGCTGCCGATATTCAGGGCAAGCTTGACGGCTGGGTTATCAACATATCGGGTGGAGAGGCACAACTGCCGCCGAAACAGGCTCTTGGCGAGGGGATCAGTGTTACCGATATCCGCACCGATGATGCGCTGCGAGCTGCTATTTTCTCGCAATTGGCAGATAATCACTTGCTGACGGCATTATCCGCCTTGCATCAAACCAGCGCGATTGCCATTGATATTCAGGCAACCGCAGATGGCAGTGATACAGCGCCCATTATCCTGAACATGACAGGCGGGAATAAGGATGCAGCCTGCTATTCGTTTGTGATAGTGCGCGTTCACAAAGGGGCGCGTGGCCGTATCGCTGAAATTCACAGCTCACAGGCCGGCCTGTCCTGTCCGTTGATGGTATATGATGTGCAAGATAATGCCGAGCTGCATCATATTCGGCTACAGAAAGAGGCAGATCATACGACCCATTTGGGCCTTAACCAGATGCAGATGGGCAAAAATAGCCAGATTAACAGCTTTGCCATTTCTATGGGCGGGGCGCTTTCGCGGCTGGAAACCCATAGCCTGTTTCAGGATACAGACAGCCATCTGGCCCAGTCTGCGATTTATCTGGGTTGTGATCGCCAGCATCATGATATCACCAGTTTTGTTGCCCATGAAATGCGCGATTGTGCGTCACGCCAGCTTATCCGAGGGGTGCTGGATGATAAGGCTAGAGGGGTGTTTCAGGGCAAGGTTCGGGTAGCACCTGATGCCCAGAAAACAGATGGCCAGCAGATGAGCCGGGCGCTGTTGCTCTCGCGCGATGCTGAGGCTGATGCCAAGCCTGAGCTGGAAATTTTCGCCGATGATGTGGTTTGCTCGCACGGGGCTACGGTTGGCGAGCTGGATGAAAATTTAATGTTTTACCTGAAAAGCCGCGGTATTTCAGAAACCGACGCGCGTGACATGCTGATTGATGCCTTTTTGGTAGATACATTGGAAGAGATTGAGGATGCCTCTTTTGCGGCCTTTATGGCGGCACAAATTTCCGGCTGGTCACGCGCCAGACGCTAGCGAGATAGGAAAGACAGCATGACATCCGCATTTAAAGTCCAGGAATTTGATGCCGGCGCGATACGCGACCAGTTTCCAATTCTGGAAACCAAAATAAACGGCAAACCGCTGGTTTATCTTGATTCTGCTGCCTCCTCTCAAAAGCCGCAAATCGTGCTGGATGCGCTCCACTCTGCCTATGCAGAAACCTATGCGAATGTTCATCGTGGCCTGCATTATCTCTCGGAAGCGTCAACAGATGCGTATGAGGCGGTTCGGGGCAAGGTTGCACGCCTGATTAATGCACAGGACGAGAGCGAGGTGGTGTTCACCTCCGGAGCGACAATGAGCCTTAATCTTATCGCCCATAGCTATGGCAATATGTACCTGCAAGCAGATGATGAGGTATTGATTACGGTTGCCGAACATCATGCCAATATTGTGCCCTGGCATTTGCTGGGCGAGCGGGTGGGATCGCGCACCATAGCTGCGCCTGTCAATCCGGATGGCAGCTTTGATCTAGAGGTTTTTAAAACCTATATCACCGAGCGCACAAAAATTATCTCTATTCCGCATGTCTCTAATGTTTTGGGAACGGTTTTCCCGGTTCGGGAAATTGCCGCGCTGGCGCATGAAAACGGGGCTATTTGTGTGGTGGATGGCTGTCAGGGTGTTACCCATATGCCTGTGGATGTTACGGCTCTGGGGTGTGATTTTTACGTGTTTTCAGGGCATAAGCTCTATGGGCCTAGCGGCATTGGTATTTGCTGGGGCCGCAAGGAACTCTGGGCCGATCTGCCACCTTTTTTGGGTGGCGGGGATATGATTGATGATGTCGAAACAGACCGATCAACCTATGCGTTGCCGCCGCACCGGTTTGAAGCGGGAACACCGCCTATTGCCGAGACAATCGGGCTGGGGATGGCGATTGATTTCGTGCAATCCATAGGTATGGAAGCGCTCCGGGATCATGAAACGGATTTACTGCGCTATGGGCATCAGCGTCTGGCGGCGGTGGACGGGCTGAAATTTATTGGTCAGGCCGTCGGCAAATCAGGGGTGATATCCTTTACCCTTGATGAGGTGCATCCCCATGATATTTCCACGCTGATTGATCAGGACGGGATTGCAATACGCGCTGGCCATCATTGCGCCCAGCCATTGATGAAATTTTATGGGCTTAGCTCGACCGCGCGTGCGTCTGTTGCGGTATATAATCAGCGGTCTGATTTTGACCATCTGGCTGAATCGCTGGAAAAGGTAAACCGAATTTTTAAAGGCTGAAATAGATGAGCGGCAAGGATAGCGTTTATGATGATAAAGGGCCGGGGCTAGCAGATTTTCTGCCAGATACCTCGTCTGGTTATACCGCCTATGCTGGCCAGCCGCTAGACCTGCCATCCCCGGCGGATGAAGAACAGGTAATCGGCGCACTCAAAACCGTAAAAGACCCTGAAATTCCGGTAAATATTTACGATTTAGGGCTGATTTATGAGGTGGTTTGTCATCCTTCAGGGGATGTCGATATCAACATGTCGCTAACCGCACCAGGCTGTCCGGTGGCCGGGGAACTGCCGCAACAGGTAGCAAATGCGGTCGCGGCGCTGGAAGCGGTGGGGCGCGTGTCGGTAACGCTGGTTTGGGATCCGGCATGGACCCAGGAGCGCATGAGCGAAGATGCGAAGCTGGCACTTGATTTTGGTTTCTGATAGTCTTTAGGTCTGGCTTACTGGCTTACCTACTGGCTCACTTACTGGCCTACTGGCATCTCTGCCCGATGGTATAAAGGATTGTTTGATTAACATGATGAACACAGCTTTTGATAAACCTATCCTGACCTTGACAGATGCGGCGGCTCTGCAAGCAAAAAAGCTGATGCAAAAAGGCACAGAAAGCGCGGCTATTGGATTGCGTGTTGGCATTAAGACCGCCGGCTGTTCCGGGCTGCAATATCAGGTGGAATTTGCCCGGGAACAAAAACCGTTTGAAGATAAAATAGAGCAAAAAGGCATTACCATTTTTATTGACCCTGCTGCTGTGATGTTTTTGATCGGCTCTGAAATGGATTGGCAGGAAGATAAATTTTCTTCCTCTTTCACCTTTAATAACCCAAACGAAACAGCCAGATGCGGGTGTGGTGAGAGCTTTACTGTTGCCTGATGGTTAAGCAGGAACATCAAAAAAAACCTGCACTCCCTGGCCGAACTATCCTGTCCTTGCTGCTGGAAATTGCCGCTTATGCCGCGCCGCGGGGTAACAGGCAGATCCGCGCCCGCATTATTGGGGCCTTTGCCTGTCTGGTTTTGGCCAAATCCTCTAACATTGTTACCCCCTTGTTATATGGCGGTGCGGTTGATTATGTGAATGGCGATGCTGGATTTTCTACCTTAATTCTATGGTATATTTTAGGGGCCTATGCGCTAAGTCGCCTTGGCCAGCAAGTCTTTTCAGAAGGCAAGGAATATCTGTTTAGCCGGGTCGCCCAGCGGGCGGTTCGCGGGGCGGCCATGACAGCCTTTCGCCATCTTCACCTGCTATCTATGCGCTTTCACCTTGACAGGCAAACAGGCGGGCTGACACGGGCGATAGAGCGCGGCGCAAAGGGCATGGAGTTTATTATGACCAGCGCGGCCTTTGAGGTGCTGCCGCTATTGATAGAAGTTGTGCTGGTGAGCATCCTGTTATGGGTAATGTTTGGCTGGCCTTACGCGATTATCACCTTTGCCACGGTGATGATCTATGCGCTATTCACGATAAAGGTCACAGAATGGCGTATGAAATTCCGCCGGCAAATGAACAAGGCAGATGAGCAAGCCGCCACAAAGGCGATTGATAGCCTGATAAATTATGAGACAGTGAAATATTTTAATGCCGAAGAGCATGAGGCTGAGCGCTATAATATCTCCATGCGACGATATGAAGATGCAGCGGTCCTTTCGCGTACCTCTCTGGCTGCGGTAAATATCGGGCAAGGGGCGGTCATCGCATTTGGTCTGGTTCTGATTATGGGGATTGCCGGGAATGATATTCAGCAAGGCAAGTTGAGTGTAGGTGATTTTGTTGCGGTAAATACATATCTATTACAGCTGTATCTGCCGCTTAATTTTCTGGGGTGGGTATATCGTGAAATACGCCAGTCTCTTATCGATCTGGAACGGATGTTTGGCCTGCTAGACGAGCATCCAGATGTTCAGGATCCGGAAAACGCAACAGATTTGCACCTGCTTGACGGTGAGATCACCTTTGAGAATGTGCATTTTGCCTATAAGGATCGGGCCATTTTGCAAGGGGTCAGCTTCACCGTACCTGCGGGCCGGAAAGTGGCGATTGTTGGGCCAAGCGGGGCAGGAAAATCCACCATTTCGCGGCTGTTATTCAGGTTTTATGATCCGCAAAAAGGCTGTATTAAAATTGATGGTCAGGATATTCAGACCGTTACGCAAGCCAGCGTGCGTGCGGCTATTGGTGTCGTGCCGCAAGACAGTGTCATGTTTAACGCCAGTATTGGTTACAATATCAATTATGGCCGCGCCGAAGCCAGCCAGACCGAGATTGAAGCGGCTGCGGAACTGGCCTCTATTGACAGTTTTATTAAGCAATTGCCAGAAGGCTATGATGCGCTGGTTGGCGAGCGCGGGTTAAAACTGTCCGGCGGCGAAAAGCAACGGGTAGCTATTGCCAGAGCTATCTTGAAAAAACCGTCTATTTTTCTGTTTGATGAGGCAACTTCTGCGCTGGATAGCCAAACAGAAAAACAAATTCAAACCGCGCTGAACACCGTGTCCCAGAGCCGGACAACCCTGATTATCGCCCATCGCTTGTCAACAATTGTGGATAGTGATGAAATTCTGGTGATGCGTGACGGGGTGATAGCCGAGCGTGGCACACATAGACAGCTTTTGGAAAATGACGGCCTGTATGCCGCCATGTGGGCACGTCAGGCCAGCGGTTTTGACACTGAACGGGGCCAAACAGCCCTGGCTGAGGCGGCGGTAATAGACAAACAGACGCTCTAGGAGGTAATCAGGCGAGATGAATACACGCTCAAACGATGATAACTACAGCAATGACGAGCCAAGCCTGGTCGGTAAATTGGGCGGTGAGGATATTTTCCTGCCGGCCACGCCGCACCGTCCCTATCCGTTGCGCGCGCATTTATGGGCCACCACCCGCCCCTTGAAGGGTTATTTTCTTATTCTGCCGGGCTTTACCGAATTTTGTGAAAAATATGCCCTTACCGCGCGGCGATTGGTACAGCGGGGATATAGCTGTTTGATAATTGACTGGCCGGGGCAGGGGCGTTCTGGCCATCTGGGCAGTTTGCCTGAGCTGGTGCATTGCGCGCATTTTGACCAGCATATGGAAGCGCTGGCACTATTGCTGGAGGAAGCTGGATTTCTGGATAAACGCTTTTATGTGCTAGGGCATTCTATGGGCGGCTATTTTGCCTTGCGGGCTGCCCATCTTTACCGCCGCCAGGTAGAGGCGGCCATTTTGCTGTCGCCGATGATTGTGCCGCTGGCACCGCCTGTATGGTTTACCCGCGCATTATCGCATTTTCTGATCAAGCTTGGCTTTAGCCGCAAACTTATTCCCTTTTCCCAGATTACGCCCGTTTCACAGGCGCGGCGTTTCCGGCTGGATAATCGGCTGACCCGCTATCCGGAAGGCTATGATCGGCAATATCAGATTTTTGAAAAACATCCTGAATTGCGCCGTTTTCGTGCATCTGTTGGATGGGTTCATGCCGCGTTTGAGGCCTGTTTGAAGACCAGCCTGCGCCCTGAATGGTTGGCGGATATTTCCTGTCCGGTTCTGGCGTTGCTTGCAGGCGATGAACAGGTGGTTAATCTGCCGCGTGCCCGGCAAATGCTGGGCCATATCCCTGATGCACAGCAGATGTTATTTCCAGATGCCCGGCATGAATTGTTAAACGAATTGCCAGAGATAGTGCGCCGCCTATTTGCCGAGATAGATCAGTTTTTGCACAAGACAGAATCGGTGCCAGACTATTTTGACTAGCTGATAAATTCGCGCTTATGTGCTGAATTGCTCAGAGATAATGCGCTTGGAAAGCCCATGCCCCTGATCATGTAAAAGAGGAATGGTGAGGCTGTCATCCTGTGTAATAAGCGCGCTGCGGATATTGCGAAACTCGGTATTATCTGCGGTAATGGATTGCGGGCGAAATTCAGCTTCCAATACCTCAAAGCGCACGGTGCTACCTGCAGGTAGCAGGGCGCCGCGCCAGCGCCGTGGCCGAAAAGGCGATATCGGGGTCAGCGCCAGCAAATCCGCGCCAATTGGAATAATAGGTCCATGTGCAGACAGATTATAGGCGGTAGAGCCCGCAGGGGTGGCCAGCAATACCCCATCACAGACCAGCATATCCATTTCCAGCACATCGTTTACATAAATCGCACAATGCGCCGCATTATGGGTTTGCCGCAGCAGTGATACCTCATTAATCGCAATGGCGGAATGTGTGTTTCCCTGCATATCTGTTGCCTGCAGGCTAAGCGGGTGCAGATGCGCCACTTCTGCTGTTTGAATCCTCTCTAGCAAATCAGCATCGCTAAAGTCATTCATCAAAAAACCTATACGCCCGCAATTCATCCCGAACAGGGGTTTGCCATGGGTGATGGTTTCGCGCATCGTGTGCAGCATCTGGCCATCCCCGCCAAGCACCACAATAACATCAGCAGCGCTTTCGGGATGCTGGCCATATTGGGCAGTCAGGCTTTTCAGCCGGAGCTGGGATTCTGCATGGGTAGAGGCGACGAAATGAAGTTTCATCTTTATCCCTTTTTGGCTGGAAATACCAGATTATCTATAAAATTCACCTTTTTCAGACCATATCGCATGCCGGGCGCCAGCGCAATTTTTGCAATAGCGGCCAGTATCGCAGAATAAATTTCCCATTTGGTTTTACGCAAACCAACAGGGATTTGGACTTGTAATTAGCGTCCCTGCCTGCCATCTGATAGAGTAGGGCACATCATCAGAACAGGCTATAAAATGGCGGCCTTAAGAGGGGATGCACCAGCGGGTGCAATAGCATCCTGACCAGCGAATTGAAGGAGTGGCGGCGATGAGCGATTTTGATATTGCGCCAGAACCAGATGCAGAAGGCCTGACATCAGAGCTTCAGGGGCTGGATGCCTGTGGCCAGCCAGTTGCCTTGCCAGTGGTGCAAGAACGCCCCTTAACCATCTTCCTTAATCGTCAGGAAATCATTACGGCGATGACGCTAGGGGATCGCCCGCGTGAAATGGCAGTCGGCTTTTTGTATAATCAGAATATGCTGCAAGCCGGAGATGTCATTACCGCTATTGATTTTGACGATGAAATTGATGTGGTGGTGGTTCGCACCGCCCATGAAACAAATTATGAGGCGAAACTGCAGAAGAAAATTCGCACAAGCGGATGTGCTCAAGGTACGGTCTTTGGTGATATCATGCACCGGTTCGAAGCGATAGAGCTGGCAGCCGATACGCGCCTTTCCACCCGGCAACTAATCCAGCTTTCCAACCAGATTAATACTGTCCCCAGCCTGTATCTAAAGGCAGGGGCTATTCATGGCTGCGTGTTATGCACGCCGAACCGCCCGCTGGTCTATATTGAAGATATCGGCCGGCATAATGCGGTGGATAAAATTGCCGGACACATGTTTTTAAACAATATTTCTGGCAGCGATAAGATATTTTACACCACAGGCAGGCTGACCAGCGAAATGGTCATCAAAACAGTCTTGATGGGGATACCTATTCTGGTCTCGCGTTCCGGCTTTACCCAAAAGGGTGTAGAGCTAGCCCAGCAGGCAGGTCTAACCCTTATCGGACGGGCGCGGGGAAAGCGCTTTATTGCCCTTTCTGGTGCTGAGCGAATTATCTTTGACAGCCCGGATGAACAAGAAGATATAAAAAACGTAAAAGGGGCGGATGCAGATATGCACGAGAAAAGCTCTGCCCAGCGTTCCTTTTATGATCAGCAGAGATAGTCAGATAAATTATGAATGATCACTGTGATATTGCCGTAGGGTTTCTGGCAGGCGGGCTGGCCAGGCGCATGGGAGGCCGCAACAAGGCGTTGCTGGAAATTGGCGGTCGCAGCATATTGGAATGGCAGCTAGCCGCCACCGAACAGCACCGCGTTCGGCTGATTAATGCCAATGGGGATGCCCGCCCCTATCAGCCCTTTGGCTTGCCAGTTATAGCAGATAATATCAGCGGAAATCCTGGCCCGCTTGCCGGCATATTGGCCTGTCTGGATTATTTGGCTGAACAGCATCAACAGATATCGATGTTGCTGTCCTGTGCTACCGATGCTCCCTTTATTCCGCCAGATTTAGCCGCAAGGCTGCGGGCGGGCCAAGAGGCAGAAAAAGCAGTACTGGCACAGGCCAGCTCGCAAGGCCGCCGCCATCCGGTATTTGGATTATGGCCCGTTTCAGCCCGGGCGCGCTTGCGTCATGCGATACAGAATGAAGGCATCCGAAAAATTGATGATTTTACCGCCCTTTATTCGGTTGTGATTGTAGAATTTAACGCGCAGCCAGATCCGTTTCTAAATATGAATCATCCAGAAGATATTGCCCATGCAGAGGCGGCCCTGATTAGCAAAATGCCTATATAACAGCTGCCGGGAAAAGCGTTTGGCAGGACAGACCCCTTTTTGCTAAAACATTAGCCTTTTTGCCATCTTCCTGCTAGATAACAGACAAGGTAAAAACTTTACCCTGTCTGGGCTTTTTGCGCTGTGAGGAGAGAGAATAAAAGATGTCTGATAGAACAGACGAAATCGTAACCACGATGTTTGATGTATATCAAGGCGCCCTTCAGGGTTTGAAAGGGCGTTGTGATGCGGCTCTGGGCGCGGCACGCGACATGATCCTGTCTGCTCAGGGCAGTGTAATTGTCTGCGGCATGGGTAAATCCGGGCTAGTGGGGCGCAAGATATCCGCCACGCTTTCTTCTACAGGCACGCCATCAGTATTCCTGCATCCAGCCGAAGCGATGCATGGTGATCTGGGCATTGTTCGCACGGGCGATGTGATGATCCTTATTTCCTATTCTGGCGAGACCGAAGAAATTGTCCGGCTATTGCCAGCCTTGCGGCGGCTAGAGGTTAAAATCATCGCCATTGTAGGTCAGGTAAATTCCTCTCTTGGCAAGGCTGCTTCTATCTGTCTGGATGCGGCGGTGGATAAAGAAGCCTGTCCGCTAAATCTCGCACCAACCACCTCTACCTTGACAACATTGGTACTGGGCGATGCGCTGGCGATATTGCTGATGCAGGAGCGGGGCTTTAAATCTGTGGATTTTGCTGCTACCCATCCGGGCGGCAAGCTGGGGAAAAAGCTGTTAAATACGGTTGGGGATGTTATGCGTACCCATGATTTGCCCTTTGTTCGCCCTGATACGCCAATGACAGATGTGATTTTGGCCATGACCGAAGGGCGGCTTGGGCTGGCGCTGGTGGGAGAAGCAGATAATTTGCTTGGCATTATAACCGATGGTGATTTGCGCCGTATGCTGGTTGAAGGGGGCAATCTGGCAGAATCCATAGCCAGCCAGATAATGAATTCCGCCCCGCAAACCATATCCTCTGCTACCGCGCTTGGTGATGCAGAAGAAGTTATGGCAGACGCCAGAATTCAATGTCTGGTTGTTACAGATACTGATGGCATGGTGGCTGGCGTTATCCAGATATTCTAGCTGCGGGTTAGGGCATAAAACATGCTGGATAAGCTGTCTGATTTTGATTTCGAATTGCCACCAGAAGCTATCGCGCAGAAACCATCTGTTCCGCGCGAAGCCGCAAAGTTGTTATATCCCCATGCTGGCAGGTTGCAGGATCATAAAATTGCTGATCTGCCTGAACTTTTGCAGTCTGGCGATCTGCTGATTGTAAATAACACCCGTGTCATACCGGCTCAATTAACCGGGCGCAAAGGCGAGGGGCGTATTAGGACTACCCTGCATAAACGTCTGGGGCCGGATAGCTGGCAGGCCTTTGCCAAACCGGCAAAAAAATGTACCCCCGGCAGTGTAATTGAATTTGCGGCTGGATTTTCTGCTGAAGTGCTGGAAAAGCTGGAAGATGGCGCGTTAAATCTGCGGTTCAATCTGTCTGGTGCGGCGCTTGAGGCAGCTATTGAGGGGGTTGGGGCGATGCCGCTACCGCCCTATATCAAGCGGCCTGATGGCGCGGATGATGCGGATAAATCAGATTATCAGACGGTGTTTGCGCGGCATGTCGGGGCGGTGGCTGCCCCTACGGCTGGCTTGCATTTTACCGATGGGTTAAAAAACCAGCTGATAGCCAAAGGAATAGGGTTTAGCGAGGTCACATTGCATGTCGGGGCCGGAACCTTTCTGCCTGTAAAAACAGAGGCGATTGCCCAGCATAAAATGCATTCCGAATGGGGCGAGGTCAGCACCGATACCATTGCCGCTATCACACATACACGTGCCACAGGCGGGCGGGTTGTCTGTGTTGGTACAACCAGCTTGCGGATATTGGAAGCGGCCTATCAGGCACATGGAAAGTTAGCGCCCTTTGCAGGCGAGACTGATATTTTTATTACCCCCGGCTATCAGTTTGGTGTGGTGGATATGTTGCTGACTAATTTTCACCTGCCGCGTTCTACTTTACTGATGCTGGTCAGCGCCTTTTCAGGCCACCGCCAGATTTTATCTGCCTATCATTATGCGATTGAACAGGGATATCGCTTTTTTAGCTATGGAGATGCCTGTTTGCTGAGCTGCACCAGCAAAGCGGTCTCTCCCGAGCATCCTGAATAAGATCCCTAGGAGTAGGGCTAAAGCGGAGTTTAGTTTATGACAGATACTCGCCCAGAATTTGATTTCACGGTTCAGGCACGCGATGGCAAGGCGCGGCGCGGTGTGGTTCAAACCGCATGGGGGGCAGTGGATACGCCTGTATTTATGCCAGTTGGGACAGCCGCCTCTGTAAAGGCGATGATGCCGTGGCAGGTTGCAGAAACTGGCGCGCAAATCATTCTATCCAACACCTATCATTTGATGCTGCGTCCAGGTGCAGATCGAATTGAAAGGTTGGGCGGCGTGCGTAAATTAATGGGCTGGGATGGTCCGCTTCTGACCGATTCTGGCGGGTTTCAGGTGATGTCGCTTGGCCCGTTGCGAAAGATTGATGAAGAAGGTGTAACCTTTAAATCGCATCTGGACGGGAGCCGCTATAAATTAACCCCGGAAAGCTCTACACAGATTCAGCATAAGCTGGATGCGACTATCACTATGGCGTTTGATGAATGTACGCCCTATCCGTGTAGCAAGCAGGAGGCAGAAGAAAGCATGGCACTATCCATGCGATGGGCAGGGCGGTCACGCACCGCCTTTGTAACGCGCACTGGCTATGGGCAATTTGGTATTGTGCAGGGGTCTGTCTTTGAAGATTTGCGCCGGCAATCGATTAAGGAGCTTACCGATATAGGCTTTGAGGGCTATGCCATTGGCGGTCTGGCGGTTGGCGAGGGTCAGGATTTGATGTTTCAGACGCTGGATTTTACCACGCCAATGATGCCAGAAGATAAGCCGCGCTATTTAATGGGGGTTGGCAAGCCTGCGGATATTGTTGGGGCGGTGATGCGCGGGGTGGATATGTTTGATTGTGTGCTGCCAACCCGATCCGGGCGCACCGCACAGGGCTTTACCCGAAGGGGGGCTGTAAATATTCGCAATGCGCGCCATAGCGAGGATACGCGCCCTCTGGATAGTGCCTGCGGCTGTCCTGCCTGTACAAAGTTTAGCCGGGCCTATCTGCATCATCTGTTCAAAGCAGACGAGATTCAGGGATTGATGCTGTTAACCTGGCATAATCTGACCTATTATCAGGATTTGATGGCTGGCCTGCGTCTAGCGATTGAACAGGGGCGCCTGGCCGATTTTGCGGCTGAGTTTGAACAGCAGCAGGCGCGCGGAGATATCGACGAGCTGCGATAGGGATAATGACAAAAGATACCACATCAGCTGATGTAAAAGGCTGGATTGCAACAATCGGGCGCAGCTATGGCTTTGATAGCTGCCAGATTACCGATGCCAGCTTGCCCGCACAAATCGGCTCTGGTCTGGATGCGTTCGTAGAAGCAGGTTATCATGGCGATATGGGCTGGCTGGAGACAACACGGCCACGCCGATATAGCCCTGATACAATGTGGGAAGATGCCCGAACAGCGATTGTTTTTGGCTGTAATTATGGGCCGGATCACAATCCGCTAGATACGCTGGAAGATATAGAAAAAGCCAATATATCGGTCTATGCCCGCGGGCGCGATTACCATGATGTTCTAAAGGGTCGGTTAAAACAGATCGCCTCGCAATTACAGGCGAAAACAGGCTGGCAGGTTAAAATCTTTGTGGATACCGCGCCGTTGATGGAAAAGCCGCTTGCCGCACAGGCCGGGCTAGGCTGGCAAGGCAAACATACCAATCTGGTTTCGCGGGAATATGGCTCATGGCTGTTTTTGGGGTCTATTCTGACCAGTGGCCATCTGGTCGCGGATATGCCGGCCGGTGATAGCTGTGGCAGCTGTACGGCCTGTCTGGATATCTGTCCCACAGATGCGTTTCCTGCCCCTTACAAGCTGGATGCCAGGCGCTGTATCTCTTATCTGACAATTGAATTTGATGGGCATATCCCGTTGAAATTTCGCCAGGCTATACAAAACCGCGTTTTTGGCTGTGATGATTGTCTGGCGGTCTGTCCATGGAATAAATTTGCCTCGGCCTCGCAGGATATCAAGCTGGCCTCAGGCGATGCGCCCTTGCCAGAAATATCGGCTTTGCTCTGTTTTGATGAAGCTGAATTTCGGTCCTATTTTTCCAGAACGCCTGTGAAACGCACCGGCTATGTCCGGTTTATGCGTAATCTGCTGATAGCGGCGGGTAATGCAGGTCAGCCAGGCCTGATCCCGCTGATAACGCCGTATCTGGCATATGATGATGCCCGTGTACGGGCAATGGCGGTCTGGGCCTTGTCCTGTTATCTGGATAAACAAAGCCTGGCGGCGCTATGCCCGGCAGATGAGGCAGACAAGATGGTCGCCGCAGAATGGCAAAACGCCCTGTCCTAAAACCATTGAACAGGGCGCTTTTAAAATATGTGATGGTGTTGATGCCTAGCTATTGTGATAGCCACGCTCTCCATGCTGGGCAATATCCAGACCTTCGATTTCATCATCTTCGGTTACCCGCAGACCGCCAAATACATCAGCAATCTTCAGGATTGCGTAGCTGGCAGTCGCTGTCCAGATAACGGTAATGGCAACACAGATGGCCTGAACAGAGAATTGAGAGGCAATGCTGACGCCGTCTGCAAGGCCAAGACCGGAGAAAATATCGGTAGCAAGAACAGCCACCAAAAGGCTGCCCAGAATACCACCAACACCATGCACAGCAAACACATCCAGGCTATCATCAATTTTCAGGCGATTGCGGATAACATCTACCGCTACATAACAGAAATACCCACCAACCAGGCCAAGAATGATACCGCCTGGAACGCCGATAAAGCCGGATGCAGGGGTTACTGTTGCCAGACCCGCTACCATACCGGTGGCAATGCCGACCAGCGATGGACGACCGAATTTCTTCCACTCAATAACCATCCAGACCAGAGATGCAACCGCAGCAGAGATATGGGTTACCAGCAATGCCATACCTGCACCGCCCCCAGCTGCCAGCGCAGAACCGCCATTAAAGCCAAACCAGCCAACCCAAAGCATACAGGCCCCGATCATTGTCAGAACCGGGCTATGCGGCGGCTGAATTGCGGAAGGGAAATTACGGCGACGACCAATAACCATAGCCGCAACCAGGGCTGCGGTACCTGCGGTAGCGTGCACCACGATGCCGCCAGCAAAATCCATTACACCCATAGCCGCCATAAAGCCGCCACCCCATACCCAATGGGTGACAGGTGCATAGACAACCAGCAACCATAGGGCAGAAAAAATCAGCACAGCAGAAAAGCGGATGCGCTCTACATAGGCGCCAATGATCAATGCAGGTGTAATCACTGCAAAGGTCATCTGGAACGCGCCAAACAGGCTTTCTGGAATGGTACCTGACAGACTGTCAATCGTAATCGCCGACATAAACAGATTACCTAAATCGCCGATATATGCGCCATCCCCTGAAAAGGCGAGTGAATAACCCGCTACCACCCATAACACAGACATCAAACATGCAATGGCGAAATGATGCATAAGCACAGAAACAATATTTTTAGGCTGTACCAGCCCGGCATAAAAAAGTGCCAATCCCGGCAACGTCATAAATAGCACCAATGCGGTAGCTGTTAATATCCACGCTGTGTCCCCTGAATCTACACCCGCAAATGCCAAGCCTGGCCAGATAATAAGGCCGATCGCTGTTAGCAATCCTTTTACTTTATTCGGCATGATAATCCCCAAAATTAAACCAATTGAACAAAATTTGCGTCAGTCTATTGATCCCATTTCTTGCCGCCAGCCTGTGTTTTGGAAAGTGCCAGATAGGGTATATTTGACTAAAAAATAGGCATCAAAATTTTAAAATGCATAAAATCTACTCAAAATATGTAAAAGCATCCTCCTGATAGCCTGAAATTTAGGCACTAAAACAGAGGCACCGCAGATAAGAACGCTTTTAAAAGAGGGCAAAGAATCATCTGTCACCTTGCGCTGATAGGGGAAATTCGGTTCACTGACAGCATGATGGTATCGCCTTAGGCCCATAGCGGAAATGGGCGATGAGGAGGGGGCATGACATTAATTCTAAGCGATGATAGCGCCGGGCGGCATCAAACGCCTGCCGGGCATCCGGAGCGGCCAGAGCGTTATCAGGCAGTCACCGCCGCGGTTGCCGGCTCTGGCTTGCGGGTTGAACGCGCCGCTGGCCAGCCGGGATCAATTGGCACTGGTGCATAGTGAGCGCTATCTGGATATGATTTTCGATACGCTGGAAGAACAGGATTTTTCAGATAATAGATTGGTACAGCTGGATGCAGATACCTTTGCAGGCCCAGATAGTCTGGAAGCCGCATTACGCGGGGCTGGCGCTGCCTGTCTTGGCGTTGACAAGGTCATGTCCGGAGCAGAACAAAGCGTCTTTAGTGCGATGCGGCCACCTGGCCATCATGCCGAACCTGAACGGGCGATGGGGTTTTGCCTGTTTTCCAATGCGGCTATCGCGGCTTTTCATGCGGCCAGAAAATGGCAGGCCAGGCGGGTGGCAGTTCTGGATTTTGATGTGCATCACGGTAATGGTACGCAAGCTGCCTTCTGGCATGAGGCAGATTTCTTTTATGCGTCTTCTCACCAAATGCCGCTTTATCCGGGCACCGGTGCCGCTGATGAGCGCGGGGCCTATAATAATATTTTGAATCTGCCCTTGCACGAGGGAACAGGCGGGGCGGCGTTCCTGCGTGGTTGGCGCGAGATTTTGTTGCCCTTCATTGCCGAAGCAGAATGTGACCTGATTATCCTGTCTGCTGGATTTGATGCCCATAGCCGCGATCCGCTTGGTGGCTTGCAGATAGGGGCAGAGGATTTCGGCGCCCTGACTCGCGATATACTGCATCTGGCAATGCAAACCCCTGCAGGCGGGCTTATCAGCTTGCTGGAAGGGGGATATGATTTGCACGGATTGCAGGCGTCTATAAGCACCCATCTTCAGGGGCTGGAACAAGAAATTCGAGACCGGCATGTAGGCGGTGGCTAGCGGGTGTCTTCTATATAATTTCTATATTGCGGGCAATTAAATCGGCAGATTTGCTCAAATTGGGCGGCCAGCCTTCTGGCGTAGTTCTGATAGCCTGATCGGCGATAAAATCCGGCAGCATAAGCCAGCAATTCAGGCGTGCGTGGGTAGGCTTTTAGTGCCTGCTGATATAACTCTGAAACACGTTTGTTGCCAGCACCCATTTTATCTGAGGCACGAACCAGCAAAATATGCATTTTTTTGTCTGAGCGGTTTTCAGCCAACGCTTTCGCTGCATAGCTGGCAGCTTGTAGATATCTCTGATCGGCAAAGGCATGGGCTGCTTTCTGACGGTAAAAACCTGCATCACCTGCCCATGTTGCTGTCCCGCCAAGCAGAAGCATCATCGCAAAAAGAAAAATAAAACCATGTGGGTATCGCATATGCTGCTCGTCACCAATCCTGTATGGCAAGAGTAACGACAGGAAACGAATCGGCTATAGCCGCGGGAAAGATAGCAGAACAATTATAGAGATCTGAAAATAGCGGTTACTAATGCTGTTTGGCAATTAGCTTTTAACTTCTAGCATGGGGTTGGGGCGTATGGTTGGACAGTCTGCGGGTCGTGGACTGTGGGTCCAGGATGGGGCGGGATTGGCATCTTATATCATATAACAGCAGTAGCCCAATGAGCTAGAGATAAGCTCAAGTTCATGATTTTCTGAGTGTATTTCACGCCCTATCTTTATATAAGCTTCTCTTGACGATCCATGGGCAAAAAACCGCCAGCCTTTGATGCCGTTCAATACGCATAATTTGATTGTTGAGGGCATTAATTGTGCCAAAGCCAGTGCATCCATAAATTATCTTCATGTATATGATACTGAAATAGTTGCTGAGCAGAAACTTGTATGGCGAGTTGCTTTTCTTCTAGCCTACTCGCTATGCTGGGGTCAGATGAATTTTAGGCCCTTTGGCAAGCTTTTTCATCGAAGTAACAGAGAGACGTTCAGGAGGAAATGACCTATGTTAGTCGACTTGAGAACTTATCGGTGCAGACCTGGCAAGATTAACGCGCACCTCGCTCTATATGATGAGCATGGCAAGGTCCCACAATATCGTTGTTTAGGTCAGCCGCTTGCGTTTTTGCGCGGAGAGAGTGGTGATCCGAACGAATTTGTTCATATCTGGCTATATAAAAACGCAGGTGACCGTGAAGAGAAAAGGGCTAAACTATGGTCCGACCCAGAATGGTTGGCCTATGTTCAGAAAAGTGCTGAGCTTGGGGCACTTGAACGCCAGCAGAATAAACTTATGACACCAACCAGCTTTTGTCCCGACTTATCAACAGGATAATCCAAGCCATTTTTCTCCGTATTTGACAGTTTGGGAAAATATTTAAAAAGGGGCGTGCAAAAATTTTCATAATTCATCTGTTTAATAACAGCCTTTATGGATTATATGCATTTTGATGTCGGTCCGTTTTGTTTCAGTTCCAGTCATGGGGCAGGGGTAGAGGGATGACAGTGAAGAGGAATTTATTATGAGCAGGATAATGATGCCTGTTGACAATTTTTTTCGTTCTGCGCGCCGCTGGCCAAAGCGCATTGCAGTAGAAATATTGAAGAATGACAGGGTTCAAACAATATCCTATGGCGATTTGGCACAGACAGTAAATGCGCTTGCCGCAGCGTTGCAAGCAATTGATCCAGAACCACAAAGCCGAGTTGGGATTTGTGCATATAATAATTACGAGCATCTGGTCGCATGGCTTGCCACCTATGCTGCTGGCAAGGTTTGGGTGCCGCTTAACCCACGCAATGGCATAGAAGAGCTAGACCGGATTATCGCTCTGACTGAGCCAAGTATTATTTTTGTCGAGGGGAATTGTTTGGACAAGTTTGGGGCGGCGGATGCCGCTCTTATTGGTACGAAAAAGACAGGTAGCACAGCCCGTTTAGAGGTTTGGATAGCAGACATAATTGAACAACATAAAGGAAAGGAACCTAAACGCCACAAGCTTGCTGGGGATGACTTGCAAGCTATTAAATTTACCGGCGGTTCATCTGGCATACCTAAAGGGGTGATGCAAACCTACCGTGTTTTTAATTGCTGTATTGCCACCATGCTGGTTTCCTATGAATTCAGCGGTCAGGATCGCCATTTAATTGCCGCACCCATGACTCACGGGGCGAACACCATTATCCTACCAATTTTCGCAGTAGGAGGTACCCAGCTCTTTATTGACCAGACAAGTCCATCTAACATATTGAGTGCTATTGAAAAATTACGTGTTACCACGATGTTTGTACCGCCAACGATTATTTATATGATGTTGGAGGACAAGACGATACGAAAAAGGGATTTATCCAGCTTGCGTCATTTCATTGTTGGGGGCGCAAGTATACGCCCGGATGTGGTGGCTAAGGCGATGCCTATTTTCAACCATGCGATGGAAGCATGTTTCGGTCAAACTGAAGTCCCGCAAATTGCTATTTGTATGCGTGCCAGGGATTGGCAAGAGCCAGATAATTACGCCTCTACTGGCCAGCCAACTTTCCTTACCCAGGTCGGCATTATGGATAAGGATGGGGCATTAGTGCCAGCCGGTGTAGAAGGCGAGCTGGTGTTTGCCGGAGATCTGGTCATGAAGGGCTATTATAAAATGCCGGAAAAAACCCGCGAGACTATTATTGATGGCTGGTTGCATACAGGCGATATCGCTTATATGGATGAGCGGGGCTTTGTCTTCATAAAGGACAGAATTCGTGACGTAGTGGTGACAGGCGGCTTTAATGTTTATCCAAATGATGTAGAGGCGGCCCTTGGCCAGCACCCTGATATCAGCGAATGTGTGGTTTTTGGATTGCCAGATCAAAAATGGGGTGAGGCGGTACATGCCGCTGTTGAACTGTCTGGCGAGAAACGGGTAAGTGAAGCAGAGCTTATCGAATTTGTAAAAACGCGCCTAGGCTCAATAAAAACACCAAAACGCATACATATTACCGATCAGTTGCCGCGCAGTCCGGTTGGAAAGGTCTTGCGCCGTGAAGCCAAAACACAATTTAAGGATAGCTAAACTTTGATATAGCGACGGTTTAGCCATTGGGCATATAAGGCAGGTTTTTCCTGACCTTCTATTTCAATAGAAATATCCCATAACATTGTCACTTCGCCTGGCTTGCGTTCTTCCAGTGATATAAGAGTGAAATGCCCGCGCACGCGTTTGCCTGACGGAACAGGTGATAAAAACCGTAATTTCTCAAAGCCGTAATTGACCGACATGAGATGCCCATCCAATTCAGGAATTACATCCCTGCCCATGGCTGGTAGCAGGGATAGGGTTAAAAAACCATGGGCAATCGTAGTGCCAAATGGGGTGGCGGCTGCACGCTCTTTATCAATATGGATAAATTGCTGATCTTCTGTGATTGCCGCAAATTTGTTAATGCGTTCCTGATCTAGGACATACCAGCTAGAGGTACCCATCTGCGTCCCAGTCTTTTGTTTGAGCGTTTTAATGTCCATCTTTTTCTCGCATATATTTTTTATTTTTACAGCTAGTTAAAATTATTTACCTGTGAAACCCGGCCTGCGCTTTTCGATAAAGGCCTGCATCCCTTCTGTTTGATCCTCTGAGGCAAATAATTGCTGAAAGGCTTTACGCTCAAGGAAAAGAGCAGCTTCCATCGAGGCATCCTGGCCGTGTAAGATAGATTGTTTTATCGCCTGCACAGCCAGCGGCGGCATTCGTGAGATGTTGGTTGCCATTTTCAACGCAACATCCATTACTTCAGCATCCGCACACACCTCGCAGGCAAGGCCCATGTCATAGGCTTGCTGACCTGAAAATGGCTTGCCTAGCAGATTGATTTTCATTGCATTATATTTCCCAACTGCACGGGTCAGGCGCTGCGTACCGCCAGCCCCCGGCATAATGCCAACTTTGATTTCCGGCTGTGCCAGTTGGGCATTTTCACCCACAACGATCAGGTCACACATCATCGCTAATTCCAGGCCACCACCCATGGCATAACCTTGAATGGCTGCGATAATGGGTTGCGGTGTATTGGTAACCGTTTGCCAATAACGTTCTGTGCGACGCTTGAACATATCGATAGAGCTTGCAGAGGAGAGTTCTTTAAGATCTGCACCCGCTGCAAAGGCTTTTTCATCACCAGTCAGGATAATACAGCGCACCTCTTCATCATCTTGAAGTTTGGCAAGACTATCTGAAATGGCTTTTCGGGTGGCGATGTTCAGCGCATTCAGCGCTTCTGGCCGATTAAGCCTGAGAACTACAATGTTATTATCCACTTTTTCGGTTAGTACTAATTCTGTCATCACACCCTCTTTTCTAGTAATTAACATTCTATCAAATTAAATGGACTTTAATATTAAGCCGATACCGGCAAGCAATAAGACCCAGTTCACAGCTTTCTTGAAGTTTTGTATAGATAATCTCTGATGTATAATACGCCCTGCCATCAATGCGAAAAACATTGGTATACAGGCTAACAAACCCCATTTTAGCATCTCAGGATTATGATAATCATTCAACGTCATGCCGCGCCAGAGCGCGAGATGTCCGCTGGCTAAAAATATAGAAAATAAAAAAGCGATTTCTTCTTTGTCACACTCTGATGCAACAATGACTTGAAGGCTTGGAAAACCATAGATGGTGGTAAGGCTGCCTAAAAATCCCGAAACTATCCCAGAGGGTAAAATCAGCTTTCGAATGGATATTTTTTCAAAAATTCGTGTGAAAATAGTGATAGGCGGGGCTAGAGAAAGCCCGGCGTGTATTACCATCATCAATCCAACAAAACAGGTAAGAATCCAGGCATCTATCATCGTTAAAATACGCCCACCAAAAAATAACAGGATTGTACAATTAGCTGCTATCATAGGCCAAAACAGCTTTAATACAGACCACGCTTTGCGCGTTTGAAATCCTTGAATGACATTGCTGATAAAAATTGGGGCAACCATAATCAGCACAACTTGTGGCAGGGTAAAACTGACCAACAATATTGGAGTTGCCACTAACGGCATACCATAGCCAATCGCCCCTTTTACAAATCCACCTAATAAAAACGCTACTGATAGAAGCGCTAAAAATTCATAGCTATCCAAAGGTTCCTATACTTTCCAGCTTGCGCCCTATCGACCTCATTTATGTCCTTTCGGATTAGTCACCCGATGGAATTTCTGGCATTGCTTTTGGTACATGATAGCCTTTTTGTACTGCCTCTCTGGCCAAAATATTTTTGTACCATCTTTGGACATGCGGATAATCTTTCAAATTTACTCGTTGCCATTGATAACGTGACACCCAAGGCCAGCATGCCATATCGGCAATAGAATATTTCTCGGCGATAAATTCTTTATCGGCCAGCTGTTTATTCAATACGCCATAAATTCTTTCTGCTTCTTTTGAAAAACGTTCTTCAGCGTAATCAGATACCCCTTTATTGAAATGAACAAAGTGATGCACCTGACCCAGCATTGGCCCTTGACCCCCCATCTGCCACATCAGCCATTGTAAAACATTGGCACGCTCAGCCCCAGAATCAGGCAAAAATTTGCCGTATTTTTCTGCCAGATAAATCATAATTGCACCGGATTCCATGATCGACATGCCGGTTTCATGGTCATGTATGGCCGGAATTTTATTATTCGGACTGATCGCCAGGAACCGTTCCTCATGCTGTTCGCCCTGTCCGATATTGATAGAGTGAATGTTATATTTCACTCCTAGCTCTTCCAGCAGGATAGAAACTTTGCGCCCGTTTGGGGTTGTCCATGTATAAAAATCAATCATCTTTTAGTCTCGTTTAGCGTTTAAATAAACGTTAAAGGGCTCAGGGGATAAATTAAGATGTAATTTGGATATTCTGCCCTTCCTTTAAAATGTACTTACACATCTGCAACATGCAAAACAAATTTTCCAATATGCTGTCCTGCTTCCAGTGCGGCATGTGCCTTTGCCGCATCTTTTAGGGCAAACACCTCCTGAATGATGGGTTTTACCGTGCCAGCCTCCAGCCAGTGCCAGATATGATTTTGCATATTCTGAATAATAGCTGTCTTTGCCAAGCTGGATTGCGGCCGGAGCGTAGAGCCCGTGATGGTTAAACGTTTACGCATCACATTATTCAGGGCCAGCGTGTCTGTAATACCCCCCTGAACCGCGATAAGGACTAGCCTGCCATCTGCTTTTAGTAAGCGGATATGGGCCTCCAGATAGCCGCCTGCAACCATATCCAGAATTACATCCACCCCTTCGCCATTTGTTTCTGCGTCCAGTCTTTTTTCAAAATTTTCGCTGTTATAATTAAAACAGTTACGCGCCCCCAATTTTTCCACATATCGGCAGCGCGCATCATCCCCTGCGGTAGCATAAATTTCTGCCCCCATCTGACGGGCAAGCTGTATTGCGGTTGTG
This sequence comes from Puniceispirillaceae bacterium (SeqCode), assembly GCA_049615365.1. Classification (GTDB taxonomy): domain Bacteria; phylum Pseudomonadota; class Alphaproteobacteria; order Puniceispirillales; family Puniceispirillaceae; genus JADHLI01. The sequence goes on along the minus strand of JBMZFK010000006.1, from coordinate 5,765 downwards.
CCAATGCCACTGGCCCCGCCATGTATCAGGACACGCTCTGCTTTTTTAAGATGCCCACGCATAAATAAATTGCCCCAAACCGTAATATAGGTCTCTGGCAGACAGGCAGCGTGTTGCATATCAAAACCAGTCGGTATGGGCATAGCATGGCCTTCATCTACTGCGACATATTCGCTATATCCGCCGCCATGGCATAGCGCGCAAACCCGATCTCCGATTTTCCAGTTTGTGACCGCATCCCCTATCTCGATAACTTCTCCGGACACCTCCAGACCGGGCAGGTCATTTGCATCTTTCGGTACTGGATAATTACCTTTACGCTGTAGTAAATCTGGGCGATTTACTCCAGCATAGGCTACTTTAATTAGAATTTTATCAGGGGATAATATTGGGCGTGGACGCTCACAAATCTTCAGCATATCCGGCCCGCCAAATGCCGTAATTTCAACTGCTTGCATCATTTTCTGTGCCATTTTCTTTTATACCTTTTATTTTGGAATATAGCTGTAGAGCGTTAGCAACCATATCCTTAAAATGTAAAAAATCCCTATCTTTACATTAGCCTCGAATGAAGTAGTGTAAATTATAAAGTTTAGCTCTTCTTGGGTGATGGGGACATAATAGGAGAACGCAAATGGCTGATATTGGACACGTAAAAAACGGGGCCAAGATTGCTGTTATTGGCGCCGGGGCAATGGGCCAGGGTATCGTCCAGGTATCGGTGCAAGGCGGAATGCCAGTCTATATTTTCGATTTAAAAGAGGGCGGGGCTGACGCCGCAAAAGCGGCTATCAAAAAACGGTTGGAGCGACTTGTAGAAAAAGAACGCATCAGCCAGGAAGCTTGTCAGAGCGCTGTTGCGCTAATGCATCCTGTGGCTAGTTTGGAAGAGGTAGCAGATGCTGATCTGGTCGTAGAAGCGGTATTTGAAAATCTGGAAGTAAAGCGCGAGTTATTTACCAAATTGGAGGCGGTAGTATCCAAACACGCTATCATCGCTTCAAACACATCTTCTATTCCGATTGCCTCTATCGCCAGTGCCTGTAGCCATCCTGAACGGGTAGCCGGGCTGCATTTCTTTAACCCGGTGCCGTTGATGAAGCTGGTAGAGGTGATAGTGTCAGCTGCCACCTCGCAAGCAACTATAGAAACGCTGGTTGCTATCGGTAAGCAGATGACGCGCACACCTGTGGTTGTAAAGGATTCGCCTGGCTTTCTTGTAAATATGGGCGGGCGGGCTTTTACCACTGAAGGGCTGGCCATTTATCAGGACAGAGTTGCTAGCCCGGAGCAGATTGATGCGATCATGCGTGATTGTCATGGGTTTCGAATGGGGCCGTTTGAGCTGATGGATCTAACGGGTATAGATGTGAATTATCCTGTAAGCCAAATTATTTATAATGGCTTCATGCAAGATGCACGGTTGCGCACAAGTTTTTTACATAAAGCTATGGTCGATGCTGGCCGACTGGGGCGCAAAACAGGGCAGGGCTGGTTTACCTATGAAGAAGGGAAAATGCTCAATGCGCCAAGCCCGGATTATATTCCGCAAGGAACTGCTGGACCGGTTGCTGTTGCTAGTGACAGCACAGAATTGGCCGCCCTTTGCACAGAGTTGGGTCTGGAATTGGTCGCAGATGATGGCGCCTGCCCGTTACTGGCGGCCCCTATCGGCACCGATGCTACCGAAACAGCCCTGAAATTGGGGGTGGATTCGCGGCGCCTTGTGTGTATTGACCCGGTAGGTAGCCTGGAAAAACGGGTGGTATTAATGATGGCCCCTGGCGCAGATAGCCAGGCCGCAGATAAAGTTGCCGCGGGTATAATTGCTAATGGCAGGGCAGCTACCCTTATCCGCGATTCAGCCGGTTTTGTAGGACAGCGTCTGGCAGCAATGGTTTCGAATTTAGGATGTTTCATGGCTGATATTGGCCTTGCTAGTCCGGCTGATATAGATACAGCTATGCGTCTTGGCCTGAATTATCCAAAAGGCCCCTTAGAGATAGCCGATCATTTGGGCGTAGATACTGTTTTTACCATCATGCAGGAAATGCATAATATTTCGGGCGATGACCGCTATCGCCCCAGCTTGTGGCTTCGTCGGCATGCTCGGCTTGGTCTGTCTATTTGGGAGGAATAAATGGCACGCAATACCGTTTTAGTTACAGGGGCAAGCCGCGGCATTGGCCACGCCATCGCAAAAGATTGTCAGGCAAAAGGTATGGAAGTTATCGGCCTGTCCAGTAGCGTACCGGATAATCTGAATTGGACACATTACGGGGTTGATCTTACCGCTACTGATTCTGGCAATCAGTTAAAAGAGATCATTGAAAAACATCGCCCCGCCCGTTTTGTAGGCAATGCAGGCTTGTTGATCGCTGGCCGGCTGGAGGATGCCACACAATCAGATTTCCAGCGTTTGATGCAGATAAATCTGTTCAGCCTGATGCAAACTTGTCAATTAATGATGCCAATCTTCGAGGCTGAGCAATTTGGCCGTATTGTGCTGATCGGATCCCGTGCTGCCCTGGGCAAGGAAGATCGCATTCTATACGGGCCTGCAAAGGCAGCGGTTGCCAGTTTGGGGCGGACGCTTGCATTGGAACTGTCACGCTGGCAAGTGACGGCGAATACGGTTGCACCAGGCCCTATCGCTACAGAATTATTCAATCAGGGTCAGCCTGTTGGCACACCGGCCCGCATTAAAATTGAATCAAATGTACCGCTTGGGCGGGTAGGCGATCCAGCAGATATTGCGGCTGCAACCAGCTTCTTTTTATCTGATGAAGCCGGTTATGTAACAGGTCAGACGTTAAATGTATGTGGCGGTCTTTCTGTTGGATTTGGCGCGTAATGAGGGCGTATGATACACTTGACCAGTTAACCGCGCCGCAAAGGGTGGCGATTGTTGGCGCGTCTGATAATCCAACGCGCATTGGCGGCCGACCTATATCCTATATGCTCAATCATGGATATACCGGGCAGATTTTTCCGGTAAATCCCAAGAACGAGACCGTACAGGGTCTTCCAGCCTATGCCCGAATAGGCGATATCCAAGAAGAAATTGATTTTGCCCTTATCGCGGTAAAGTCAACCATGGTTGCAGATCAGGTGCGCGCGGCAGCACAAAAGGGCGCGAAAACCGCCCTTATCTTTTCTTCTGGCTTTGCAGAAATGGATAAAAGCGGACAGGCCTTGCAAGAAGAATTGGTCACGATAGGCCAAGAGACAGGTATCCGCATATTAGGGCCTAATTGTCTGGGGTTGTTTAACGCACAAAGCTGTTTTTTTCCAACCTTTACTGCGACAATTGACAGAGCCAAGCCAGAGGTTGGCGGGGTTGGTATCGCTTCGCAATCAGGGGCTTATGGCAGTCATATTTATATGGCCTGTCATCTGCGCGGTCTGGGCATCAATCATTGGGTGACGACCGGTAATGAAGCCGATATTGAAGTCGCTGAAGTGATTAAGTTAATGGCTAATGATGAGAGTGTGCACATCATTCTGGCCTATGTAGAATCGGTCAAGAATGGCGCGCTGATGATAGAGGCACTTGAAGCTGCGCGTGCCAATCGTAAGCCGGTAATTGTGACCAAGGTTGGCCAGTCTGAAATCGGGGCGATGGCGGCGGCCTCTCATACTGCGTCGCTTGCTGGTGAAGATAAGATTTATGACGCTATTTTCCGGCAGTATGGCGCGTTCCGTGTATCCTCTACTGAAGAGATGACAGATTTGGCGCTGGCGGCAAAGCCGCGCATCTATCCAGCTGGCAAGAAAGTTGGGCTGGTAACAATCTCTGGCGGGGCAGGGATTTTAATGGCTGATGCTGCCGATGCACTTGGTCTGGATGTCGCGCCTATGCCCAAAGAAAGCCAGGATGAATTAAAAGAAATAGTTCCGTTTGCCTCGCCTGTTAATCCGGTAGATGTGACCGCGCAATTTTTTAATGATTTATCATTGGTACCGCGCTTTACCCGGGCAATGCTGGATAAGGGCGGCTATGACGGGCTGGTTGGTTTCTGGACATCCGTCGCTGGCTCACCTGTTCTGGGTGAACCGCTTTTGGCCTATCTGACAGAAACAATGGCTAGCTATGATGACCGGTTGTTTTTACATGTGATGCTGGCTGAAGAGGATATGCATCGTAAATATCAGAACAATGGATTTCCTACTTTTTCTGATCCGTCACGGGCAATGGTCGCGCTAAACGCGATGATGTTTTTTGGCCAGTCCTTTGCTGCAGGGGATACAGATAGCCTGCCTGCCATACCAAAGCCAATGCAGATGAAGCCAGCGATGAATGAACAGGAAACAAAGGCAGTGCTGGCCTCGTTCGGCTTGCCAGTTGTCGAAGATGTGACCTGTACATCCGAGGCAGATGTGCGGCAAGGTTTTGGACGTGCTGGCGGGGCAGTGGCGCTGAAAATCCTGTCTGCAGATATCTTGCATAAAACGGATATTGGCGGGGTGATGTTAAATCTGCGCAGTGAAGAAGAAGCTGTTTCAGCCTATCAGCAAATATTAGAGAATGCCCATAAACATGCTGCCGAGGCAAAGATAGACGGGGTGATGCTCTCTCCCATGATAGGCGATGGGGTGGATTTGATTGTCGGCGCGCAAACCGACCCTATCTTTGGTGCGATGGTAATGGTTGGAATTGGCGGTATTCATGCTGAGCTGTTAAAGGATGTGACCTTTATGCGGGCGCCGATCAGCCCGTCTGCGGCGCGTTCCATGCTGGAGCAGTTAAAACTTTATCCTCTTCTGAAAGGGGTAAGAGGGGCAAAAAGCTGTGATATTGAGGCAGTGGCAAAAACCATCTCGGATTTCTCTGCCTTTGTAGCCGCCCATGAAGAACAGCTTGCCTCATTTGAGATTAATCCCTTGCGCGCTCTGCCAGATGGGTGTGTGGCCCTCGATGCGCTGGCAGTGTGCAAGGTAGAAGGGAAGTAGGCCATGTGTGCGCATCATCTATCTAATCAATTGGCAAGAGATTTGGTTCAACAGACCTCTTTGCCAGTAGTAGGTGCGCCTTTGTTTCTTATTTCTACTCCCAAGCTTGTTATCGCCCAATGTTGTGCTGGTATTATAGGCAGTTTCCCTGCCTTGAACGCACGCGAGGAGGAGGGCGATCCTATCATGCTGGAGAGCTGGCTTGCCGAAATCACAGAATCGCTGGATAAGTATAATCAGGCACATCCAGAACAGCCGGCCGCCCCTTTTGCTGTAAACCTTATCGTGCATAAATCCAATGTCCGGCTGGAACGCGATGTTCAGATTTTAGCTAAATGGAAGGTGCCTATATGGATTACCTCTCTTGGGGCGCGGGAATTTGTAAATGACGCTGCACATCAGGCAGGCGCGATTGTTCTGCATGATGTTATTCATAATCGTTTTGCACAAAAAGCGATTGAAAAAGGGGCAGATGGGCTGATTGCGGTGGCTGCAGGGGCAGGCGGGCATGCCGGTCGGCAATCGCCTTTTGCCCTGATACAAGAAATCAGAAGCTGGTTTGCAGGACCATTATTGCTTTCCGGGGCGATTGCCACAGGTCACTCAATTTTAGCTGCCAGGGCGATGGGCGCAGATATGGCTTATATTGGCAGCCCCTTTATTGCCTGTAGCGAGGCGCAGGCTGATAGCCAATATAAACAGATGATTATTGATAGTGCGGCCGAAGATATTCTCTATACCGATTATTTTACTGGCGTGCATGGCAATTATTTGCGCGGTTCCATTCGCGCACAAGGGCTGGACCCCGATAA
>JBMZFK010000005.1:0-33098 GCA_049615365.1 Puniceispirillaceae bacterium (SeqCode) | reverse complement strand
GGCCTGATAAATCATATTGAGGTTAGCAAAGGCTTGACAAGCATCATCAAAGGCTAATCATGAAAAAAACAGATTAATTTCATATCCCAGTAATTTATCGCCTAGCAAAAGAGCATCTGCATATGTCCAGCCCGGCTATCCTTAACCCCTATGAAACGCTGAATATCACGCTGGTTGAGCCGCATATTGTGAAAGTGGAAATGCACCGCCCGGAAGCGGCAAATGCGTTTAATACCCTGATGGCCACAGAAATGGTCAGCTTCTTTGAGGCCTTTAGCCTAGATTATTCAGATTGCCGTGTCGTGATGTTAACCGGTAGCGGACAAAAGGCCTTTTGTGCTGGCGGGGATTTAAAAGAACGCAATGGCATGACAGATGCCCAGTGGCAAGCCCAGCACCTGATTTATGAACGGATGGTCAGGGCGATTATGGGCTGTCCGGTGCCTGTCCTTGCGGCGGTTAATGGGGCGGCTTATGGCGGCGGGTGCGAGCTGGTAGCTATGGCAGATTTTGCCTATGCGGCCAGCGATGCCCGCTTTGCCCAAACTGAAGTAAAACTAGGGATCATACCAGGGGCGGGGGGTACGCAAAATCTGGCGCGTGCAGTAGGTGAGCGCCGTGCCAAAGAGCTGATCCTCTCAGGCCAGACCTTTACCGCAGAACAAGCCTGTGAATGGGGGCTGATAAATGCTGTTTTTGACAGGGAGACCTTGCTAGCCGAAACTCTGGCCTCTGCCCGCCTGATCGCCGCGAATGGCCCAATTGCGGTACGGCAAGCCAAACAGGCAATTTCCCGCGGCATGAACCTGTCGCTGGCAGATGGGCTGGCGTTTGAAATTGAAGCCTATAACCGAACCGTGCCAACCAAAGACAGGCAAGAGGGCGTCGCTGCCTTTAATGAAAAACGGACCCCAAATTTTACCGGAAACTAGGCCTGCACAGCCTCGGCAATGGCCAGAATATATTGCATTTTCAAGATAACCGGCTTTTCTATCAGCCGGCCATCCAAAACCGTTACGCCGCCAGGTGCATCCGCATAGGCCGCCAAAATGCGTTTGGCCTGTTCAATCTCTCCGGCACCAGGCGTAAAGGCCTGATTAATGACCGCGACCTGAGCAGGGTGGATAGCGGCCTTGCCGCCAAAACCCATATCCCTTGCCCGCACCGCTTCTTCTCGCAGACCGTCCGGATCATCCACGGCCAAATAGGGCATATCCATTACATCCAGCCCGGCAAGGGCGGCGGCATGAACGCTACGTCCGCGCGCATAGGCCAACGCCTCCCATCCGGTGGTTGCGCGTAATTCAGTGGCCAGATCAACCCCGCCAAATAACAGCATTTCAAGGCGCGGGCTAGCAACAGCGATAGCGCTGGCATGTTCCAGCGCTTCGGCAGTTTCAATCAGCACATGCAGTGCCAGTTCAGGGGCATGTTCGGCCAGCTTTTTATCCAGCAAGGATATTTCTTCTGCCTTTCTAATCTTTGGAACCATCACCGCAGCCGGCTTTTGCGGCAAGGCCATTATCGCCTCCAGATCTGCCTGGCCATGGGCATCTTCCAGCCCATTTATCCTGACCAGAATTTCACAATGGGCTGGCACCTTCTGCGGGCTGGAAAAAAAATTAACCATATTATCACGGGCGATATCTTTCTGAGCGTAACCGACCCCATCCTCTAGCTCGATACAGACCATATCGGCCCCGCTATTCAGCGCTTTATCAAATCGATCAGGCCGATTGGCCGGAATAAATAACAGGCTGCGACGCGGCTTTATTTTATTTATCTGGCTCATCTCTTTTTCCTTTTGCTGGCAGATAGAACGATGAAAAATTCTTGCGGTTCCTATCTTGAATCTTGTGGCAAAAACCTTACCTGTAAAGGGTTAATTACAGACGGATTTTTAGCAAACCGACCCCTGCCATGTCGCGCATGGTTATGGGCGCACCCAAAAAATCTCTGTATTTTTTGTAACCTTCTAACCTTGAAATAGGGTCTCGAAAAAAGCAATGACAGGCAAATCACGACGGCTCATTATTATCGGCTTTGCAGGTCTTATTCTGGGGCTGGCAGGCTATTTGGTGCTGAATGCCCTGAACAGTAATATTATGCTGTTCTATAGCCCGTCAGAGATTACAGATGCCCAGAAAAATGGCCAGCGTCTGCGCCTTGGCGGGTTAGTTGAGGCAGGTTCGGTTAGGATTGATGGCTTGCAAGCCAGCTTTTCTCTTGGCGATGGGGAAGGGGTTGCACAAGTCATTTATGAAGGCGCCTTGCCAGATCTGTTCAGAGAAGGGCAAGGCGTTGTTGCCCAGGGCGTATTTGACGGTGATATTTTTCAGGCAGATAGCGTGCTGGCCAAGCATGATGAAAATTATATGCCGCGCGAAGTTGCCGACAGCCTGAAAGAAAAAGGTATCTGGCAGGGTCAAAGCTCGTCACAATAAACAGCCCTAGCGGCGCTGTTGCGCTGCCAGCCCTATCAGCGCGTAACAAATCTGAGCGGCGGTAAAATCGCAATGTGTATGGGCTGGATGCGCGGCCAGCTCGACAATATCCGCGCCAATAATGGTTCGCGCGCATGTTGCCGAGGCCAGCAAATCCAGCGCCTGATAAAAGCCCAGCCCCCCTGCCACAGGTGTACCGGTCGCCGCCATAATAGACGGGTCCAGCCCATCCAGATCAAAACTGATATAGACCTGTTCTGGAAAGCTGTCAGGCAAATTAATCTGGCTAATTTGGCCGCGCACAAGTTCGGCTGCATCTATATATTCAATATTATATTCTGCCCGGCGATCTGCCTCTTCGCGGCACAGGGCGCGCACGCCCAGCTGGAATATCGGCACATTTTTTTGCCCCAGCAGATGCATAACGCTGGCATGGGAATGGGGCTGCCCCTGATAGGCTTTACGTAGATCGGCATGGGCATCAATCTGGATAATCCCCACCGGGCCAGTAACCGCCTTTAGCACGCCCATCATGGCACCATAGGTCAAGCTGTGCTCGCCGCCCAGAATTATCGGAATATGCTGGCCAGATACCGCCTCATACACCGCCGCCTCCAGCTGGGCCAAACAGCTTTTAATATCGCCGGTACAATCTATTTCTGGTCTGGTAAAAATACCCTTCTGGCACGGCTCGGCGCCCTCATATAAACGCTCTAGCTGATGGCTGGCTTCGATAATAGCCTGCGGCCCATGGGCAGTGCCACTGCCATAGGATACGGTTTTTTCCAATCCGCATGGGATGATATGAAACAGGGCAGAAACCTTGTCATTTTCTGTTGCCTGCAGCTCTTCGCCCAGAAATTGACCCTGCCAGCCTTCTGGCATTTGTGTATCATCATTCATGAGAGCCGCCCTTCAAAATCACTAAAGGAAAATTGCCGAATTGTCTGCAAGCTATCATCGCGGCTATCCCATAGCATAATCGCTGGCAAGGACACGCCATTAAACATTGTTGTTTTTACCATCGAATAATGCGCCTGATCCAGAAAGGCTATCTTGTCCCCGATTTGTGGTGCGGATGCCAGACAGTAACGGCCTATTACATCCCCGGCCAGACAGCTTGGCCCGCCAAATCTGACCCATATACCGGTATCAGCCTCGTCCAGCAGAGCCGGCCTATAGGGGGCTTCCAACACATCTGGCATATGACAGGTAGCCGAGATATCGACAATCGCATTCAGCCCATCATTTTGCGTGATATCCAGAATTTCCCCGACCAGAATACCCGCATCAAAAGCAATCGCGGTTCCGGGTTCCAGAATAATTTCCACCTCTAATTCAGCCGCTAATGCGGATAAAAAATCTACCAGGCCATCACGATCATAATCCGGGCTGGTGATCATATGTCCGCCGCCCAGATTTACCCATTTCAGCTTGCCCTTACCAACATCAAGAATAGGTCTGATCGCCGCCACAGTTTTTTTCAGCTCAGGCAAACCTTGCTCGCACAGATTATGCACATGCAGGCCATCTATCTGGTCCAGCAGAGCGGGATCAAATTGGCTGGCTGGCTGGCCAAGACGCGAGCCAGAGGCGCTAGGATCATAGGTTGCTACCTCGCCTAAGGGGGTTTCCGGATTAATCCGCAGACCTATCTTCCCGCCTTTTTCGCGCACCATATTGGCAAATTTATCCAGCTGGGCCGGGCTGTTAAAAATCACATGCTCGCATATCTCGCGCAAGGCCGCGATATCGCGGCTACGATAGGCAGGACTAAATACCGAGATCACCGTGTCTTTATTTTTTTGGCCGCTATCTTTTTTGAGGTAATATTTTTCTGCCAGCTGGGCTTCATATACCCCAGATGCACAAGCGCCGCCCAAATAATTGCGGATAAGCGGGGCAAGCGACCACATCGAAAACGCCTTTAGCGCGGTAAGAATTCTTGCCCCGGAAGCTTCGGAAATAGCTGCCAATATCTGCAAATTTTCCTCAACTTTGGCGACATCCACCACAAAGGCGGGGCCATCATCAACACGGCTCAGGTCAAAGTGTTGAAACCGGCCAGGGCCTGCAGATTTGGTCTCCATCACCATTTAGAAATCAAGCGCCTTATCCAGCATTTTACTCTGCCAAGGCAGGCCATGCTGGTTCAGCATCTCCATAAATGGATCCGGGTCAAACTGTTCCATATTGAACACGCCATTGCCGCGCCATTTACCAGTTACCATCATCGCCGCGCCAATCATTGCAGGCACGCCGGTTGTATAGCTGACCGCTTGCGATCCAACCTCGGCGTAACAGGCTTCATGGTCACAGATATTATAGACATAGGCAGTCTTTTCCTGACCCTTATCGGTGCCAGAAACAATCGTGCCAATACAGGTTTTACCAGTGGTGGTTTTGCCCAAATCGCCGGGATTAGGCAGCACTTCTTTTAGAAATTGTAGCGGGATAATCTGCTGGCCTTCATAGCTGACAGGCTTAATAGAGGTCATGCCAACATTTTGCAACACTTCCAGATGGGTTAAATAGGCATCACCAAAGGTCATCCAGAAGCGGGCTTTTTTAATTTCCGGGAAATGTGTGACCAGCGATTCCAGCTCTTCATGATACATCATATACATGTTTCGCACACCAACTTCCGGAAAATCATAGGCTTGTTTGGTGCTGAGGGCGGGGGTCTCTATCCACTGATTATCTTGCCAGTGACGTGATGGTGCGGTGACTTCGCGGATGTTAATTTCCGGATTAAAATTGGTCGCAAAAGCCTGGCCATGATCGCCGCCATTACAATCCAGAATATCCAGCGTACGCATTTCAGATATCAGATGTTTTTTTGTATAGGCGGTAAAGACATTGGTAACGCCCGGATCAAAGCCAGAGCCTAGCAGCGCCATCAGGCCTTGCCGGGAAAATTTTTCCTGATAGGCCCATTGCCAGCTATATTCAAATCTTGCTTCTTGAGGCGGTTCGTAATTTGCCGTATCCAGATAATCTGCACCCGCCATAAGACAGGCATCCATGATAGATAAATCCTGATAGGGCAGCGCCAGATTCACCACCAGTCTGGCACCGCACGCCTCTATCAGGCTGGCCGTAGCCTCAGCATCATCTGCATCAATTTGCGCAGTTTTGACCGTAACGCCGGTTCGGGCCAAAACCGAGGCGGCAATTTCGTCACATTTGAACAGGCGGCGGCTAGCCAGCGTGATATCGGTAAAAATATCGCTGAGCATCGCCATTTTATGAACTGCTACAGATCCTACACCGCCTGCACCAATGACCAGAATCTTTGTCATTTTATTCATCTCCTGCCTGCTGTTAATCCACGCTGTTTTGACCATTTTTATGCGGTTAGTTTTCTGCATGTTCGAAATAGGTATAGCCGTTCATACTATCGGTATAGCTTCGCAACATTTGTCGCCTGTCCGATGGGCTAAGCCGGCCCCCTTTAACCGCTGCCTCTACATTTGCTTTAAAGGCCGCTATCAGCTGTTTGGGTTCATATTCTACATAGGACAATACTTCATAAATTGTATCGCCATCCTGTTCTTTTAAAATATCAAAGCCACCATCCTCACTTAGCGCGACCGTAACCACATTGGTATCGCCAAACAAATTATGCAGATCGCCAAGCGTTTCCTGATAGGCGCCAATGAAAAAGACACCCAGATAATAATCCTCGCCCTCTATCAAATCATGTATCGGCAGCGTATCGGATATCCCGTCTCCCAGCACAAACTTGTCTATCTTGCCATCTGAATCACAGGTAATATCGCTGAGGATAGCGACCCGCATTGGCGGCTCATGCAAACGCTGGATAGGGGCAAGGGGATGAATCTGGTCAATCGCCCACACATCTGGCAAGCTTTGAAATAGGCTGAAATTACAGTGATAGATATCGGCTGCCTGTACCAGCGCATCATGCATATCATCTGTCATAGCTTCTGGATCGCGCAGCACGGTTTTAATCTTGTTCATTAAAAATAGATAGGCGCGTTCGGTGCGGGCAGTCATCGCCAGGCTGATCTGATTACGGCGAAACAGGGCGCGCACTTCCTCGCGGTAATATTTCAGATCATTCCAGCATTCCTGAACTCTGTCACGGCTCAGATAGGTCTGAATTTCCAGCATCTTCAGCAAGAGTGGGTGATCGCCCTCTTCTGCCAATACCTCATATTCACTATCAAAATGCGTAGCCTCCAATACATTAAAGATCAGTAAAGAAGATTGCGCCACACAGGCCCGGCCGCTTTCCGAGATAATGGTTGGGTGAACCACATCATTGCTGTCCATCATATCCTTGACCGTTTCAATGATATTCAAACAATATTCGCGCAAGGAATAATTTATTGAATTGGCCACATCAGATTGCTCGCCAGTATAGTCAACACCAAGCCCTCCACCTAAATCCAGATATTCCAGCGGCACCCCTTCACGCCGCAATTCCGCAAAGAATTGACAGGCCTCTTGCGTAGCCTTTCGAATTTCAATAATGTTTGGAATTTGACTGCCCAGATGGGAATGTTGCAGCTTCAGGCAATCCAGATAGCCTATTTCCCGCAACCGTTCGACCACATCCATTATCTGGGCAATGGTCAGCCCAAAAGTGGATCTGTCGCCGCTGGATTCTGCCCATTTACCGCTAACCGTATTGGTCAGCTTGATACGAATACCCAGCTGCGGGCGCACCTCGCTATCCTTGATAACCTCCAGGACAAGTTCCAGCTCGCGCGGGCTTTCCAGCACGATAAATACATTAAAGCCAAGCTTCATGGACATCATTGCCAGCTGCAGAAATTCAGTATCCTTGATGCCATTACAAATAATCGCTGCCTTTGAGCCAAGATTAAGGCTAAGGGCAATCAGCAGCTCTGCCTTTGAGCCAACCTCAAAACCAAAATCATATGGCTTGCCATATTCAGCGATGCGCTCTACCACCTCGGCCTGCTGGTTAACTTTTATCGGGAAAACGCCCTGATAGCGGCCTTTATAATCATTTTCTGCGATAGCGGCGGCAAAGCTCTGATTGATCTCATCAATACGGCTTTTCAGGAAATCTGTAACCCGCAGCAAAACCGGTGTTTCAATGCCACGTTGTTGCAATTTCTGAATCAGACTTAGTAAATCTGTAGGGGCATTTTCCGGATTATCTGGATGACACAGACCAATATGGCCGTTTTCCAGCACTTTAATCAGGCCATCACCCCATTCATTTACGCCGTAAATATCTTTTGCCACACCCGCGCCCTTTTGTTTGAGAAGCGTTCATAACCCATAATCAGGATACAGAAATCACGCTTATATACGGGTTTTATCCCTAAATGGTAATCATAAAATATCGCATTATCGCATTTATCTGGTTTTCTATGTGCTTTCCTGACAAATTATTTTACGGGGTAGCCCTCTTCAATCAGCTTTATACAGGAGTCTATCTTGCCTTATTTTAACCAAAAGGGGGTACGCCTGCATTATCTGGACACAGGACAGGAAGGCAATAGCGCACAAGACAGCGCCCTGTTATTTTTACATGAATTTGGAGGGGATGCCAGATCCTGGACAGAGCAGGTTGCGTTTTTCAGCCAGCACCCAACCTATCGTCGGCGCTGTCTGGTGCCAAGCGCACGCGGCTACCCCCCTTCAGAGGTGCCAGAATCAGCAAAAGAGTATGGCTGGCAGAAAAATCTGGAAGATGCGCTGGGTCTTATTCACCATCTTGGTTTGAAAAAAATAGATGTGGTTGGCTTATCCATGGGGGCCTATATCGCCCTGCTGATGAGCCTGAAAGCACCTGAGCTTATACGTTCGGCTGTTTGTGCCAGCGTTGGTTCTGGCGGCCTGCCGGCCATGCGTGAAGCGTTCATTGCCGATGCGCTAGCCAGTGCCGAGGCGATTGCCGATACAGGCATGATACCTGCAACCAGCATGGCGATGGCCCCTAACCGGATACAGCTACTCGATAAAAACAAAACGGCATGGCAGGAATTTCGGGATCACTTAAGCGCGCATCCAGCGACAGGGGCTGCGCATACGCTAAGAGAAGTGCAGGCAAAAAGACCAGCCTTGCCTACCTTTCAAGAAGAGCTAAACAATAGCCAGGTGCCGGTTTTGATTTTAGCAGGGGATGAGGATGAACCCTGTCTTGATGCCAGCTTGTGGCTAAAACGCCAAATGCCCTTATCAGGACTGGCGATGGCCAGCCGTTCTGGCCATCTATTGAACCTTGAGGATCCGGCAGGCTTTAATCAGGCGATTCTGGATTTTCATATCAGCCTTGCAGATAAGACATGGAAGCCGCGCGCTGCAACTCCTTTTACCTCTATGTTTGCCCCTTCAGATGAGGGCTAATCATACAGGCTGCTGGTTTTGCTTGCCCCTGCCATCATCGCTTGCCTCTGGGCATCGCGCATTTCTTCATACAGGGCCAGATGGGATGGGGCGAACAGGGTTTGCGGCGGGGTGTAATGGACAAAATGACGGGCTCTGTCCGCACCTCTCACCAGCATTGCGTAATCTTTTTGTGCGACCTCTTGCAACACATTTGGATTTACATAACGAATAACAAACCCGATACGCCGATCATCTGATTGGTTAGGCCCGGAGCCATGAATCATCCGCCCATGATGCAGAGAGAGTTGACCGGGCCGTAGAATAATATCTGTTTTATCTTCTTCTTTGACCTCTACCTGAATTTCTTGTCCGCGAGAGAGCAGATTATTTTCATCAAACGTATCTTCATGCGGTAAAATCTGGTTGGCATGCGAGCCGGCAACAAACTGCATACAGCCGCTTTTTACATTCACCTCGGAAAGCGCGATCCATGCGGTAACCAGATTATCGGTTGCCCCCAGGCCCCAATAGGTCAGATCCTGATGCATGGTTACAATTTGCTCGGAATGCGCTTCCTTGATAAAAAACTCTGCCCCATAAATCAAAATATCTGGGCCCAATATAGCTTCGATAATATCCAGCAGGCGTGGCTGGCTTGCCAGCTCATAGGCAAAAGGCATCACGCATTGGGCATTTATCCGCTTATAGGTGTTAAGGGTGCGCGGCATCTTTACATCCTTGTAATCGCGCTCTACTGTCTCTAATTTTTCGCGCCAAAGCTGCGCCTGTGCAGATGACATTAAATCTACAGGAAACAGATAGCCATCCCGCCAATAACGGGTGGCCTGATCTTCAGACAAGCCTTGTGTTTTTGTTATCTGATCTTCGGGCAAGACATCCTCCTGTGATCTACCTCCTCCCCACATCTAACAGGCGTTAAAATCATGCCTTCAACAAAGCAGGTTTCCCAATCTGCTTCAAGCATAATTTCAACCCCGCAGAGACCTGAATTTGGGCAAATTAATCCTTGCCAAAACTGCCTGATTGAGTGTTTGATCGAAAAGCAACCATTAGACGGGAATGAGCCGCGTCCATGAATTTTTTCTCTGGTTTACTAAATAGCCTGTTTGAGCGCACCTCTGGTCTGCTGGAGAGGTATCAGAACGGTGATAATGATCTGACCAATTTGTGTGACACTCTACTCTCTACCAAGGGAGAGGTGTCAGGCATTGCGATTTCTGAGCAGATTCTTAGCCAATATCGTGGGTTGAACTCTGAAGAGAAAAAAGCATTTTTTATCTATCTTCTAGAAGAGATGGATGTGGATATCGCAGCCATTTCAGACAGTGTTAACAACTATAATAAAGCCAAAGACCCCGCCGATTATAAAGCCTTTATCACCGCCGCCCAGCCCAAAAGGCGCGCCTTTTTCAAACGTCTTAATGAAGCGCCTGGCGCCACTTTCGAGCTGGTATCCATGCGCCGCGATTTGCTGGCATTGCTGGCCGATACCCCGGAGCTGGCCATTCTGGATATGGATTTGCGCGAATTATTTATCAGCTGGTTTAATCGCGGCTTTTTGGTGCTGCGCCCTATCGACTGGACAAGCCCTGCCCATATATTGGAAAAAATCATTTCCTATGAAGCGGTGCATGAAATCCATAGCTGGGAAGATTTGCGCCGCAGGCTGGCCCCGCCCGATCGTCGCTGTTTCGCATTTTTTCACCCCTCCATGCCAGAAGAGCCGCTAATTTTTGTGGAAGTAGCCCTATGTGCAGAGCTGCCATCCTCGGTACAGAATATCCTGTCTGATAAACGCCAGCCAACTGCCGAAAAAGATATGGAATTTGCGGTATTTTATTCCATTTCAAATTGCCAGCAGGGGCTGGCAGGGATTTCTTTTGGCCATTCGCTGATTAAAACAGTGGTCAGCGAGCTAAGCCAGGAGCATCCTGCCTTGAAACATTTCATCACCCTGTCACCGCTACCTAATTTTGCACGCTGGCTGGGCAAACAAGAGATCGATACAGAACAGAGCCTGCAAGCTGCGAATGATTTCCTAACCACGGAACCGGATGCAGTGCGCGCGCTTGGGGCGGCCTATCTCTTGCAGGCAAAGACAAAAGATGGCTTGCCAGCAGATCCGGTAGCGCGGTTTCATCTTGGCAATGGTGCAAGCCTGTATCAAATTCATGAAGATGCAGATCTTTCACCGCGCGGGAAAAAGCAATCTTTCGGGCTGATGGTGAATTATCTGTATGAGCGTGACAAGCTGATCGAAAATCACGAAAAATTTGTCAGGGATGGCAGTATCAATGCGCATGCCAGATTACATGATCTGGCGCGTAAATATAAAGACAGATTGCATAAAAAACATGACCAGTAAGCCACCAAACAGGCGCCGCGGCAGGCGCGCAGATATGCCTGTCCCCGCAAAGCCGGCAGCTGGTGGAAGCGAGGGTGGCAAGCTGGCGGTTCTGTCTGATGCCGATATGGCGATGATAGATGCGGCGGCAAAAACCATTTTATGGCAAACAGGAATAACCGATACCCCTGAATATCTGGCTGAAAAAGCCTGTGCAGCCGGGGCGGTTATTGGCGCCGAAAATCGCCTGCATCTGCCAGAAGCTCTGATCGATAAAGCCCTCTCTTGCTTTGCCAAACCTCTTAGCCTGTATGGTCGCAAGCCAGAAACCGAATTACAGCTTGGTACTGGCAAGGTTTACACCGGAACAGGCGGCGCCGCGCCATTTGTTCTGGAAGAAGATAGCGGCACCTACCGCGAGGCTGGAATTGCTGATTTATATAAAATAGCCAGGCTGGCAGACGCATTGGAGCATATATATTTCTTTAGCCGTCCAGTGGTCGCACGCGATATCCCCCGGCCGCGTGATATGGATATTGCAACCGCCTTTACCAGCTTGATGGGCACCTCTAAACATGTGATGACGTCAGTTGGCGCCGCCGAGGATGTAGCCGCCATAGCCGATATCTGTTACCAGATTGCCGGCAGCGAAGAGGCCTTTCGCGAGCGCCCCTTTTTGTCGCTGAACATCAATCATGTGACCCCGCCACTACGGCTGGCACCAGCGGCGGTTGAGGTGATGGTCGAGGCGATAAAATTTGGCCTTCCTGTTCATTGCAACACCTTTGGCCAGCTTGGCGCCTCCAGCCCGGTTCCGCTGGCAGCATCGCTGGCACAAACCTGTGCAGAAACACTGGCGGGGCTGGTCATGGCGTGGCTGGTAGATACCAATGCACATATCATCTTTGGTCCGCGCCCGATGGTAACAGATCTGCGAACAGGTGCTATGTCTGGTGGTTCGGGAGAGCAAGCACTGGTGATGGCCGCAACCGCACAGATGGCAGGCTATTATAAGCTGCCAAATTCGGTAATTGCTGGTGCCACTGACGCAAAAATTGCTGATGCCCAATCCGGATTTGAAAAAAGCCTGACCGTCACGCTGGCGGCGCAGGCAGGCGCCAATCTTATCACGCAAGCATGCGGGATGCATGCCGGATTGATGGCGGTCGCGTTGGAAAGCTATGTTATCGATAATGATATGGCAGGGGCTATTTTGCGAAGCGTGGCACCGATTGAGGTAACATCAGAAACGCTGATGGTAACCGCGATAGATGAAACCGCCAAAGGGCCAGGTCATTTTCTGGGACATGCAGATACCTATGCACGTATGCATAGTGATTTTCTGTATCCAGATGTGTCCTGCAGGCTGGCTCCGGAAGCCTGGCATCAGGCAGGTGCCCTGGATATTCAGGCGCGCGCCCGGATAAAGGTTGCCGAGATTTTATCCAGCCCACCACAACAGCATATTCCAAAAGAAATAGAAGCCGAACTTCGCCAAAAATATGGGATTGCCGAATTTGAAAAGTAAGCTGATTTTTTTTAATCTGGGCGTTGTCAGCCCGCCTGCATCCGCTTGCGCAGTTCCACTATATCACTATCAGGATGGCTGCCCACATCACGCCAGGTTATTGGCGCGCCAGCCTCAACATCACGGGTTAGTTTTACATGATGGGCAAGACCAATAGGCACCCCGTCTATCGCGCTAGCCGCCTGTGCGGGATAAAGCTGACCCCACACCGTGTAACCGCCCTCACCATCTAGCATTTCACCTGCTTTTAGGCGGCGTTTTGCGGTCGCGATCACATCGCTGTTATATCCCTTGGTCATACCGGTTGGCTGTCCCAGCAAGGCTGCCGATAAAATAGAAATATTCAGCTCCAGCCCAATGAGGTGAAACGGCTTGTACATCGCAGAATAGCGCCCGCTGGCATCTGTATTCATGCCATATTGTTTAAAGCAGGCCGCGGCATAATCATTTGGCGCCTCTATCACCACATAAACCCCCCAGCGCAAATCCTTATAGACCGGTCGGCCATCACGCTCTAGTGAGGATACCACCTCTACCTGGCCTGATTTTTCAAGGCAACCACCAGCCAATTTTGGCCGTAAGATATGTGCCAGATCATCCATGCCTGCGGCTGGAAACTTTAACCCGCCGCCAGGGGCAGAAAGACCTGTAGCGTTAGAAATTGCCGCCATTTCCAGCGCCGATTTTGTACCATCCAGAAAGCTGTTAAACATCTGGCTATTCATGCCCGCAGCATGTGCCTCAGCTGCGGTCAGCCCATAATGTTCCCAGACCGTATCGGGTGTTGAGCTGTGATAGGAGGGAAGATATTTTGTCCCCTTGCCCGCCGCGACAACTTCAAATCCGGTTGCCCGTGCCCAATCAATCATTTCTATCGTCAGGGCAGGTTGATCGCCATAGGCCATGGAGTAGACCACCCCTGCCTGCCGCGCCTCTGCTGCCAGTGCGACCCCGGCCAGCACATCCGCCTCGACATTCACCATCACAATATGCAGCCCGTTTTGGATGGCTTGCCGGGCATGGCGAATTCCGGTAACCGGGTTGCCTGTTGCCTCTACCACCACATCCACCGCACCAGACGTCATCATGGCACCCGCATCATCGGTGAAATTTGTTGCCGAGATCAGGCTCTCTGGCCAGCCTACCGCCTCACAGGCTGCCCGCGCCCTGTCCGGATATAAATCTGCAATCACAGAAACGCTCAGCGCCGGGGTAGTAGGCACTTGCGATAAAAACATAGACCCAAACTTGCCCGCCCCAATAAGGCCAACACGCACAGGTTTATTTTCGGCTGCACGTTGCAGCAAGTGGTCATACAGATACATTCATTATCCAATCTTTTGGCCTATATTTTCGACCTTCTTTATTCCAGCTGATTATGATACCGATTCAGGATACCAGCAGGGCTATTCCGCGGCTACCGACCGGGCCTTTACCAGCTCATCCAGACAGTCATCAGCCAGCGCCTCAATCGGGGTGAAATCGCGGTGGGCAATCCATTCTGCCCGGTTAAATTCACGAATATGATTATCCACATGGCATAAAGAGAGATAAACAATCGTGCGATCAAAAGGCGATATATTTGCCGGACTGGCATGCACCAAAAGCGACGAGAACATCAACATACTGCCTGCCCGGCCAGTCGGGGCGACACACCCGCCTCTATCGGCCAGCTTTTTCACCAGCTCATTATCCAGCGTCCATAAAGGATAGCTGGTTGTGCTGAGATCATGACCTGCCTCGACAACCCCCTGCTTGTGGCTGCCCGGGATAAATAATAGCGGGCCATTTGCCGCGGTAACATCATCAAGGAATACCGCAATATTCATGGCCCGGGGTTCGGGCATACCATCATCACGCTTCCAGGTGCCATAATCCTGATGCCATTGCCAGACATCACCATCAAAGGCGGCTTTGGCATTTACCTTGAACTGATGCATATATAAATCGCCCTCCAGCACCTGCGAGACAGGGTCAATCAGACGTGGATGGGCGCCAAGACGGCGAAACCCTTCATTATAGGTATGGGCAGCAAAGGCGGTGCGGGCGACGCCTGATTTCTCGCGCCAGACCTCTTCACGCTCCATCGCATAGACTGCATCGGCTTCGGATTTCAGGAGCCGGGCTTCTGCTTCTGAGAACATGCCCGGAAAGAACAAATACCCCTCTTCGTCAAACTGTTTTAACTGCTGATCTGATAATTTCATCACTTCCTCCTTAAGATATTATATCTTCACATAACAGGCGTTCAGAAAAGCCTCTCAAACTCCCCTGCGCCATTTTCCCTCATTCAGCTATCGCATCTCTTTTAAAAAAATTTATGCTGATTTCTGCTGCTCCTTTAACAGGGTTTTAAAGGTCAGATCTCCACTTGTCTGTGCATGGCTGGTCGCTATCTCGCCAGCGCCCTGCCTGTCCCCTTCACAAATTGCCTTGGCTATATTTTGGTGATCCTGCCAGATATCTGTAGCGGAAATGGCCCCGCTTAACACATTATGCATCGCCCGAACCATATGCGGCCAGCCTGCCTGTACCGCATTGAAAATTTGCGGGTTGCCAGAGCCATGATAAATTTCGGTATGAAAGGCGATATCAGCGGCGACCAGCTGTTGTACATTCTGGTTTTTAATCGCCGCGAACCCATCTGCCAGCAGCCTGTCAAAATCTATCTTTTGGGCGATATCTGATTGCGCTGCACACAGGCTGGCGGCCAGCCCGTCTAGCACGCCGCGCACCTGATACAGCCCCAGTAATTGATGATTGTCCAGCGGCGCCACCATTCGGCCCTTGCGACCCTTTTCAACCACCAACCCGTCTTTTTCCAGCAGGATTAGCGCATGGCTTACCGGCTGGCGGCTGACCCCTAATTCGGCGGCAAGGGCTTCCTGGGCTAGGGGCGAACAGGGCAATAAATCACCTGTGATGATTGCCTGTTTTATCTGTTCATAGACCTGATCTATCAGGGCAGGTTTACTATTAATTGGAATCATAAGGCGCTCTATTTCATCAAAAACACTGTTTTGAATTCAGAATTCAGAAAATTAAAATGCGGGATTCTCCCCAGCGGGTCAAGCCCGAAAATAAAGGCAGAGAATAAAAGCGCCAGCGATGTTTCAGGAGTGGCCGGAATTTTTACGGGCGGCAAAGGCTGATAGCATCGTCAGCGCGGGCCAGTTAAATAGCAGGCAGACAGCGTTTTTGCCTTGCCCCTAGGCCGTTACTAAAATCAACCCGCCTACCACTATCAATATTATCCCGCTGCCCTGATTAAGGCGGCGGCGGGCAGAAACAGAAGAGATAAGCTGGCGCGCCCGACCCACCGCCAGACCCAATATCAGATTCCCGCTAAAAGGCACGAGCGCAGAAATCAGGGCAATCAGCGCTATATCAGCCATTTGCAGACGCGAGACATCAAAAAATCCAGGCAGGATGCCAATATAAAATAACATCGCTTTAGGATTGCCGATAATCACCATCAGCCCAGCCAGAAACCCGGCCAGCACGCCTTCTTTTGTCAATTTGGTTTCGGCTTGCATGGGCTGAACAGGGGCAAGATATAACCCGATGCCCATCACCACAAAAACCGCCACCGCGACATAGCGTAGCCAGAAAATAATATCGCCATGCAAGCTAACAATCTGTCCCAGCGATAATAACGCCAAAGCTGGCCAGCAGATATCACCTAGAGCCACCCCGAATGATAGCGGCCAGGCCCCGGCAAAGCCGCTTTTTAAACTGCGGGCGA
This sequence comes from Puniceispirillaceae bacterium (SeqCode), assembly GCA_049615365.1. Taxonomy (GTDB): domain Bacteria; phylum Pseudomonadota; class Alphaproteobacteria; order Puniceispirillales; family Puniceispirillaceae; genus JADHLI01. The sequence continues at coordinate 16,683 of JBMZFK010000005.1, read as the reverse complement.
AAAGGGCGACCCATACCGGGCCAGGCGTGATAAATAACAGCAATAGCGCAAAGCTATAGAGGCCGATTTCAGATAGGCTTAAGGTGATCATTTTTTAACCTGCGATAATAAAAGCCTGTCAGTTTTTGTGCTTTTCACGCATATAGTCAAGAAGATAATACCCTGCCATGACCACGATAAACCAGGCAACAAACTGATCTTTTAGCTGGTCTGATGCCAACTCATCTGCCGGTTTTTCGGTTTCATCTGACGCGCCCATTACTGGCCATCCAGCCCATAGGAAGGGGCCAATAATTCAGCGATTAAATCTGCCAGAATTTCTGCATCTTCAGCCGTGAAGAAAGCGCGCTGGTCTGAATCTATATCCAGCACCGCACGCAAAACCCCTGCTTTATCCATTATCGGAATGACCAGCTCTGATCGGGTGCTGGACGAACAGGCAATATGGCCATCAAATTGCTCTACATCATCTACCAGCTGCACTTTTCCTGTCCGGGCAGCGGCCCCACATACCCCTTTATCAAACGGAATAACAAGGCAGCCATGCCCCCCCTGATAGGGACCAATTTTCAGCACAGAAGGGGCCACCACCCGGTAAAATCCCACCCAGTCAAACCCGTCAAAACTGGCAAATAATTCCTGGGAAAGTGTCGCCATAATAGCTATCTCATCTGTCTCGCCTGTACAAATGGCGCGCAAGCGCTGACTAACCTCATGGTAATCTCGCATTATTTTTGTTCCATTTGCTGTTGCGCTAAAAAGGCTGGATTAGCACTTGCCAGCTTGTCTTTTACATAAACCCTTAACTGATCTCGAAGTACCGCGCTATCGGTCAGGCCTATTTTTCGGTTGCGCAGGGCGGCAGCCAATTCCGCGCTATTATAACCTGTTATCGCGGCCAGCCGATGCTCTGGAGCCTCCAAGCGCCCAAGATTTTGCCGCACAATCTGCAGGGCGCGCCGCATCATGGATTTACGGAAATTCTGCTCTGGCGGCAATTCATCAAATAGATGGGTGTTAAACTCTGCCTCTATCGCCGCGACCAACCCCGCCAGCGATTGTTGCTCGGTCAGGCTGAGCGCATAGGTTTGTTTATCTGGCCTGGCTTTGGTCATGTCTGAAAATCCTGCCATCTGTTTTCGTCTATTTCGGTGATCAGGCTGAGCATATGATATTCCATCTCGGCGACCATCTGGCCAGAAAGGGCCAGTTGCAGAGATAGCTCCTCGCCACTGTCATTTCGCTGGGCCTGTTGCAGCGCAATTACCGCCCATCTTACTTCTGCCATAACTTGCCAGCAGCCCAGCGCCGCCAGATTTATTTTCCTGCCAGACGCCGCTTCATAGGCCTCGCGAAACGGGGCAAAAGGGGCCAGCCCGCCAACTATATTATGATGGTTGCCAAAGCGCCAGCATCTGGCACATAGCCAGCCAATATCTTCATGCGGGTCGCTCATTCCGGCAAATTCCCAATCCAGTAACGCGGTCATTTCCTCGGCTTCGACCAGAAAATTTCCGGTTCTGAAATCACGGTGACATAATACCGGTTCAGCCCCTGTTTGCCAGACTTCCATCTGATCTTCCAGCCAGTTCAGAGCAAATTCCAATACCGGCTGGCGGGCATCCAGCGCATCTAAAAATCCGCGCATCTCGCAAAGCTGGTGATGTTGGGGGCTTGGATGTGGACGCACCAGCAATGCCTCCAGCGCTGGCGAGGGCGCGGCGCGATGCAAGCATGCCATCTCTGTGCCTAGTTGCCTGGCAAGCTTGTCCGAGCCTTCATAAAAAACAGGCTGGCGTGCCAATTTGTGTCCCTGTGCCTGACCCGGCACTGATTTCATAATAAAAAAAACACTGCCAATCACCGCCTTATCCTCGCACAGGCAGACAGGCTCTGGCGCAGAAATGGCGTGCCCGAACGCATGGGATAGCAACGCATATTCAACCGCCCGGCTATGCGAGGCGCTGACACCAGAAGGGGCATCCTTGCGAAGCACCCATGCTTGCTTGCCATGAAAGGCGCCGCCAGCAACATGCAGGCCCAGATGCCAATTCTCCTGAATAGCGCCGCCGGAAAGGGGGTGTATTTCATCTATAACAACCTGATCTGCAGCCAGCGTTTCAGCTAGATACAGGCTAAGCTGCTCCACAGAAAAAGGGGCTTCTTGCACCACCTCAAACACCCCAATGCCAATAATCGCTGCCTTGTGTGTCATAATGGCGTGCCAGCACCATTTTATGCACTTCATCCGCGCCATCAACCAGACGCGCCTGCCGGGCATAGCGATAAATCCATTCCAGCGGGGTATCTTTGGAATAGCCGCGCGCACCATTTAATTGAATGGCGGTATCGGCAACCTTGTGCAGGGTATTGGCAACATGGATTTTTGCAGAAGAAATTTCTTTACGCGCAAAACTGCCCTGATCCAGACACCAGGCGGCATGCATCACCAACAACCGGCCAATTTGAATTTCATGGGCAAGACTGCCCATCATGATTTGCACCGATTCCCGCTCGGCAAGCTTTACGCCAAACCCCTGTCGGTGGGCGGTATATTCTGCGGCAATTTCCATACAGCGTTTCGCCAGACCCAGCCAGCGCATACAATGGGTCAGACGCGCTGGACCCAGCCGGATTTGCGTCACCTTTAGCCCATCCCCAACTTCCATCAATCTGTTCTCATCCGGAATTTCCAGCCCGTCAAATACCAGCTCGCAATGTCCGCCATGTTCTTCGGGGCCCATAATGGGAATGCGTCTTTCAATATGCCAGCCAGGCTGATCTTTATGAAATAAAAAGGCCGTCAGACCCTTCCGCCTATCTTCTGATGTACGAGCAACAAGAATAAAATGTGCGGCCTCTTCGGCGCCCGTAATATACCATTTGCGGCCCTTGATAATCCATTTATCACCCTTGCGGGTCGCGGTGGTCAGCATCATGGAGGGATCCGATCCACTGCCAGGTGCAGGTTCTGTCATCGCAAAGCTGGATCGCACCGCCCCGTCAATAAGCGGTTGCAAAAACCAGTCCTTTTGCGCCTTGGTGCCAATTTTCGACAGCAAATTGATATTGCCGTCATCCGGGGCCGCACAATTTAAAACAGCAGGCCCGAAAATAGATCGATTTGCCTCTTCATACAAAGCGGCCCAGCCTCGCACAGGCAAACCCATCCCGCCGCGTTCTGTTGGCGCTTGCGGGGCCCATAATCCTGCTGCCTTTGCTTTCTGGCGAACTGTCTCCAGAACAGGTAGTGCGATATTTTCATGCGCATCATAATGTGCGCTATCGGCTTCCAGCGGTAACACATGTTCGGCGATAAACGCTTTTGTCTTTAAACGCAGCGCATCAAATTCTGCTTCAAGGGTAAAATCCATATCTCTGCACCTTTTTTTGCCTGATATCTAAATAGGGCAGGCCGTATTTTATGCTAGGATAAGGAAGCTGAAAAATAAAGCCACGCCATAAATAAAGCCCTAAAACAAACAGAGGCAGATTTTATCCGCGCTATTGCCGATTGACCCAAAGATGCTATTCTCAACAGCATGGAAGACAGTAATAAAAAAGAGCGCCCTGCCGATCAGCTAAATGACATTATTGGCGTATTGGCACGACGTGAGACAGAAGCGCGGCTGATGGCCCCGCTAATAGACGCGCTGTCAGATGCTTTTGGCCGCGAAAAAGTGCTAGCCGTAATCCGCGACACGGTGATCAAAATTGCCCATTCACAAGGCCAGGCATTAGCCGCTAGACATGGCGTCAGTTCAGATGGATTTCTGGACTCGCTGGCGGCATGGCGGCAAGATGATGCGCTGGAAATAGATATAGTGAATCATACCCCAACCCAGCTTGATTTTAATGTTACCCGGTGCCGCTATGCAGAAATGTATAAGGCGCTGGGTATGGAAGAATATGGCGCGGTTCTGTCCTGTAATCGTGATCTGGCGGTTATTGACGGGTTTGATAATCGGGTAGAGCTGGAGCGTGCGCAGACCATTATGGGCGGCGCCAGCTGTTGTACCTTCCGCTATGATTTTAGCAAGGCTGTCAAAGACTAGCTGGAAGCCGGCCCTATCTGCACCTGTTAGCTGGCGCCTTTAACACGCTTCTGTTCTGCTTTATAACGCATCTATACCCATGCCCGGCCAAATAGCCCAGCGCCAACAATCCCAACAACAGATATCTTTTATTCTCCTTTTCCTGGCGTATCAGCATATCACCAACATTACAGTGGAAGGTGCCGCGCCATAACTGTCTGGGGTTTGACTTTGTAAAATTATACGAACAGACTCTACTGACTATCTTGCTTTGTATTACCAGTTGAAACAGAGGAATAATATGGATTTACACCTTGAGGGGTTGCGTGTTTTCGTCAGCGCAGGTGCCAGCGGAATTGGGGCGGCGATTGTTGAGCGTTTTTTAGAAGAAGGGGCGCAGGTAGCAACCTGTGATGTGGAGGAGGCCGCACTGACCGCGCTGGCCAAAAAACATCCCGGCCTGCATAGCTATCTTTGCGATGTCTCGGACAGTGCCGCCATCCAGCAGATTATTCACAAAGCAGCCCAAAAATTGGGCGGCCTGGATTGTCTAGTCAATAATGCCGGGGTTGCTGGCCCTACCGCAAAAATAGAAGATATTGACGATGTCGCCTGGCAAAACTGTATAGATATCTGTTTGAACGGACAGTTTTACTGCGTAAAAGCAGCCCTTGATTATCTGCGGCAAAGCGATAATCCCTCTATTGTGAATTTGTCGTCTGCTGCTGGCAAATATGGCTTTGCACTTCGCACCCCTTATGCGGCAGCCAAATGGGGCGTTGTGGGGCTGACAAAATCCCTGTCCATTGAATTGGGCGAGGATAATATCCGGGTTAATGCCATCCTGCCAGGACTGGTAGCCGGCGATCGCCAACGCCGCGTGATGGAAGCAAAATCCCAGCAGCATGGCGTTTCTTTTTCAGAGATTGAAAAAGCCGCTTTTTCCTATTCTTCGATAAAAGATTATGTCACTGCCCAGCATTTGGCCGATCAAATCCTGTTTTTAGCCAGCCCACGCGGACGGATGATCAGCGGTCAGGCCCTGTCTATAGACGGCGATACCAAAATGCTGATTTAAACTGGCAGCCAGCCAACCCGTTCCAGCGTCCAATAAAGACCAATAGAGGCAATAAGGACAGAGACCGGAATCTGGATAGAAAACCGATAAAACCGTGCTGGCGGACGCCACCATCGCACCAGCAAATATAGCGGGGCAACAAGTGCAATTTGCCCAGCTTCAACGCCGAAATTAAAGCTGATAAGGGCGGGAATAAACTGGGCATTCGGCAAGCCAAAATCAGCCAGAACAGACGCAAAGCCAAGCCCATGTAACAGCCCGAAACCAATAATCAACAGCGCCCTTTGCAGGGAAAATCGGCTCTTTGCCCAAATGGTCTCTATCGCGACATAGGCAATAGAAAGAGAAATTAGCGGCTCTACAATCTGGCCAGAAACACGGACAAAGCCGAGACTGGACAGCGCAAGGGTAAGGGTATGCGCCAGGGTAAATAAGCTGATCTGATAAAACAGAACACGCCCCGATAGGCTGAATAAAAACAGCCCCAGCACAAACAGGATATGATCAAGACCCAGCGGAATTATATGGACAAAGCCAGAATGCACATAGCGGCGCACGATATCGGGCAGGGAAAGCTCGGTCACGCCGGCCAGCTGTACCGCATCGCTCCTCTCGCCTGGTGCCAGATAGGCCGCATATAGAGCTGAGGCAGATGTGGCTCTGTCATCTGAAGGTTCAGTGCTGGATATTTGGCGCACAATCAGCGGCCCCAATTCAGCAGCCCAGCCCAGAATTATTTCTTTATTACTATCCAGAGGCGCGGCGCTAAACTGTATTCTGGTTTGCCTGATTTGCGCATCTAGAAGGCTGGTTTCCACCGTCACATCACGCAAGACAAGCTCAAGCCTTATATCCCCATTTTCAACAAATATGTGCTGGGCCAGCTGCGGCCAGCGTGTCCGTATCGCCTTATCCAGCGTGGCCGCATCCTGTGCGCGGTAGCGATCATATTCATCTGATTTCTGACTATCATCTGTATCGGTAAGATTGCCAGCATCAACCCCGGACAGGAAAATTTCGGCATTCATATCCAGCGTCAGATCAAGCTGCTTGGCAGCTGGAGAGATAAGCTGGAATTCCAGTAAAGCCGGTTTAATCTCATGCGCATGGGATATCGCTGTGCCGAAAATTATCGCCGCCAGCCATAACAAGGCAGAAAATACATAAATTTTGGCAGTTGAAGCGACACGTACTATCATCATATACTCAAAATCTTTATCTGGACTGGAAAAGATATCGGCAAAATTCCTTAAAAAAATCTATCCACGCTTCTGTATTTGTAAAGGCCTAATCGTGCAATTCTCTCGAAAAAATAATGTCCGGCTTTGTCACTATATTATGGCTGGAAGCCTGTTTATTGGCAGCCTATGTCTGGCCGCAGAAGTGCGCGCCCATGAAGTATGGCTTACCCCCCATAGCTATTATGGCAAGGCCCAAACCAAGGTGCCGGTTGATATTCTGAATGGCCAGAATTTTGTAGGGAATGCGCTACGTTATCGTCCAAATAAAATCGAGGCGCTAGGCTTTTTAACAGAAACAGATATGCTGCCAGTAACTGGCCGGCTTGGCGATCAGCCCGCCATTCAGACACGCGCCCCGATGGCCGGACAAAACATCCTGATTTATCAAAGCCAGCCAGAAAAGCTGTTCTATAAGAAATTTGATAAATTTGCAGATTTTGTGACCGAGAAAGCCGATAAAAAACTGCTAGAGATTCATAGACAGCTCGGCTTGCCAGAGGCGGGTTTCACCGAAACCTATACCCGCTTTGCCAAAACCCTTCTGGTTCGTGACATCACCAAAAAAGGCCAGCTGGACCGCTATAGCGGGATGGAAGTTGAATTTGTTTTGGAAAAAACATGGCTTCATAAAGAAGCCGCAACCAGCCTGCCAATACGTATCTTCTATCAGGGTCACCCACTGGCAGGGGCAAAAGTAACGGTTTTTGAAAAAAGCCCTGACAACAAAACATCGCGGAAAACACATATCGCTGACAAGGGGGGGTATGTGTATGTAACGCCTGTTTCTGGATATGAATATCTGATTGACCATGTCACTATTCGCCCGACAGAGCCGGATAAAAACATTTATGGCGCGGTCTGGGAATCGCTATGGGCGTCGCTGACCTTCAAAGGGTTCTAAGCAGTCTTCAGCTTCAGAAATAATCCGGTCTGGCAGATTATCCGCGGCTAAGCCTTAGTTCACGGAACCAGATTATCAGACCAGAGCTGACAATCACCAGCGCGCCAAAAATGGTCCATCTGTCTGGCAGATGATCAAACACCAGATAGCTCCATCCAGTTAGAAACATAATAAAAGAATATCCAAAAGGACTAAGCACGCTGGCGGGTGCGTAATTATGGGCAATGGTAAGCACCTGATGCCCTGCCCAGCCAAAAAATCCCAATGATATCAGAATCAGCCAGTCAGACAGGCTGGCAGGGGATTGCCATTGCGCGATGGCAAAGGGTACCAGACAGACACTGCCCACCATGCCAGAATGAAATTGCAAAACATCGGTACTGACCAGACCGGACAGGTGCCGCGTTAAAATAGAATAGAGCGAGAAACAAAAAGCTCCGCTTAACGATAAAAACACCGCCCAATGAAAGGCTTCGTCAAACGGACGGACAGCGATAGCTACCCCGGCAAAGCCCAGCATAATGGCTGACCAGCGATATATGCCTACCCGTTCTCCCAGTAAGGGCCAGGATAATAGACAGATAAATATCGGTGCCGAAAATAAAATTGTCGATGTCAGGGTAAGAGGCAGCCAGCGCACCGCGAAGAAATTAAATACAGTAGAGCCCATCAATAACGCGCCGCGCAACAAAACCAGCTTTAAATGCGGGCTGGAAAAACGCGACAGAGTCATGCCGCCCCTACCGACCAAAGCCGTGGAAATAGCAAAATGCCCGACATATCGCATAAAGGCTAGCTGTGCAGATGGCAGGCCAAGTATCGCCAGCCATTTTGCGCCCGCATCAATAAAGGAAAACAGTCCATAAGCCACCAGCATCAAAAAAATACCAAACCGCACATTATCCTGATATTGGCCAGCTATTGCCATGACACTTTCCTATCTTTCCCGGCCTATTGAACATAAGGGCCAAACATAATGGCAGCAGCGTGGTATTTTTTACCTGTTTATCGAGCTGGATACAGGTCACCCTAAATAAAAGCGCCCTCAGATACAGACACCCCTACATGGTAGCGCCAATTTGCCAGGGTACAAATTCATAATCGCCCAGTCCCTGCGCTTCTGATTTCGATTGTTTGCCAGAGGCCACATCCAATAATAGCTGGTAAATCTCACGCCCTTTTTCTTCTAATGTCTGGCCTTGCGTCAGCATTGCCCCGGCATTCACATCCATATCTTCAATCAATCTTTCATACATTTCTGTATTGGTAGCAATTTTAATACATGGAGAGGGCTTAGAGCCAAAAGCAGACCCCCTACCTGTGGTAAAGGCCACCAGGTTACAACCGCTAGCTATCTGACCTGTAACCGATGCCGGGTCATAGCCAGGCGAATCCATAAAGGCAAAGCCCTTTTTTGTTACCGGCTCTGCATATTTATACACACCTGTCAGCGGCGTCGTCCCGCCTTTTGCCGCCGCCCCAAGCGACTTTTCCAAAATCGTTGTCAGCCCGCCCTTTTTATTGCCCGGGCTGGGATTGTTATCCATTGAGCCCTTATTGCGCTCGGTATAATCTTCCCACCAGCGGATAAGACCAACCAGCCGCTCGCCAGTGGCGGCATCAGCAGCCCGGCGGGTGAGCAAATGTTCCGCCCCGTAAATTTCTGGGGTTTCAGCTAGCACGCCTGTCCCCCCCTGTGCCACCAGTAAATCACACGCATACCCTAGTGCAGGATTCGCCGTAATGCCAGAAAGCGCATCTGATCCCCCGCATTGCAAGGCTACAGTTAATTCTGATACCGGACAGGGTTCACGCTGGCATTTATTGGCTTCAGGCAGCATTTCTCTAACCATGGCGATACCGGCTTCAACGGTCTTTTTCAAACCAAAGCTGTCTTGAATATTCATCGCTTTAAAAAGTGGACCCTGTTTCAGCCCATAAGCCTCTAGCAGCCAGTCTATCTGGTTCATCTCGCATCCCAGACCCACCATCAAAATACCTGCATGATTAGGGTTGCGTGCATAGCCCCACATCACCCGTTGCAACGCTTCAAACCCGTCACCCTGTCCGGCCATGCCGCAGCCAGTGCCATGAACAAAGGCCACCACCCCATCCACATTTGGGTATTTTGCCATCTCGTCCGGGCCAAAGGCCGAGGCTATCATACGCGCAGCCGTAGCAGAGCAGTTAACAGAGGTGAGAATGCCGATATAATTGCGTGTACCTACCTGACCCGAAGGGCGCCGATACCCCATAAAGCTGTCTGTTTTATCGGCTGGAACACGCGCAATAGGGCGCAAATCGGTTGAAAATTCATACGCCATGTCGGTATTGCGAAATTCCACATTATGCGTATGCAGATGCGTGCCAGCATCAATATCTTCTGACGCATAGCCAATGATTTGCGCATATTTGCGAATGGCCTCACCCTTGGCGATGGCTTCTGCCGCGATTTTATGATGGCGCGGGATGAGCCCAGCAGTGACGATTTTTTCAATTTCCACCCCGGCCTCCAGAGACTGGGTGGCGGTGATAACATTATCTGCAGGGTCAAGACGAATAAATTCAGCCATTAGGATAGTCTTTCATTTAAAGTTTGAGATGCTGCACCAGCACCTAGCTGGCCAGCAAGGAGATCATTTCCCTTCGATAGCCAAGAATATCTTCAACATCCTCAAGCTCTACATCCCGCAAGGTTACGGGCTGATCCTTAGCTATAGAATGTTTGAGTTTTACCTTATGTGCAAGCCCTATTGGCAGCGCCTCGAGGGCATGTGCGGTTTTCGCTGGCACCGCATTTGCCCAGACACAATAACCACCCTCACCATCCAGAAATTCTCCTGCCTGCAAATCTGTCTTGGCAGTAGCGACCGCATCCCCATGCCACAGGCGCGAACAGCCCGTTGCCTCGTGCCGCAATACCGCAGACAGAACACTGGTATTGGTTTCCAGCCCGATCATATGAAATGGGCGCCACATGGATCCATACCAGCCAGAAGAATCCGTCAACAGACCATATTGCTGAAAACAGTCTCTGGTATAAGCGTTCGGGGCTTTAAAAGTCACAAACATGCCAAAACGGATATTATTTACCACCTCGCGCCCATCTGGCTCTTGGCTAGCGGCAATATCCACCAGGCCTGTTTTTGCCAGCCTGCCACCTGCCTGGACAGGTTTAAATACGGACGCCAGATCATGCAGACCTGCGGGGTAGAAGGCCAGCCCGTCATCCGGGCAATCCAGACCGGTTGCATTGGCTACCGCCGCCATTTCAATCGCCGCCTTGGTGCCATCAGTAAAGGAGTTATACATTTTCGGGTTAAAGTCACCTGCGGCAACTTCTTCCTCGCTCCAGCCAAAATAGCCCCAAACCGTATCTGGCGTCGAATAGCGATATTCTGGCTGAAAATTCATTCCCTTGCCTGCGGATACCAGCTCAAAGCCGTTGCTATGTACCCAGTCAACCAGCTCACAAATCGCGGCTGGCTGGTCCCCATAGGCCATGGTATATATCACATTATTTTCTGCTGCTTTTCGCGCGATATAGGGACCACATAAAACATCTGCCTCAACATTTACCATCACCACATGCGTGCGGTTTTCAATCGCCTGCAGGGCATGGCGCACCCCAAATAGCGGATGGCCGGTTGCCTCAATAATACAATCCAGTTCAGAAAATTTGCACAGCGCCGAAGCGTCCTGTGTCAGCCAGGCTTTGCCACCAGCTATCGCCTCGCTTTGGCTAGCCGCAAAACAGCTTTTTGTATCCCAGCCAACTCTGGCAAACGCTGCTTTTGTTTTTTCAATATCCAAATCTGCTACGGCGGCGATATGCATACCCCTGATATGCTGGGCTTGCGCTAACACCATAGAGCCGAATTTACCTGCCCCGATAAGGCCCACCCGAACAGGTTTATCCTTGGCATATTCACTTAACAGGCTGCTGAGGTTCATGGAACGCTAACTTTCATTTCTACAGTCATTTGCCGCTTGCCTGGCTGTTTTGCCTGTTGCCAGGGCGCAAATCCAAATCAGGCACAAAATGGGGCATCTGAATCCCAGCGATGAATGGGGATATGTATATCGGCGGCCAGCTTGTCTCTGGCAACTTCCCAGCGATGGCACCATAGCCGCCAATCGGTTAATACTGTTTCCGGATTAGCTTTACTTCTGGCAATAAATTCTGGGAAATGCGCCCTGCCAGTAGGCTGGCCAGTGCGGTTAAAGCGGATATCAAAAGACCATCTAAAACTGTCTGTCTGATTTTCCAGCGACGCATGCGGGGTTAGCGGATCCAGAATAACAATTCCGCCAGACTTTACCGGCAGCGGGACGGTCTTGTTCATATCAATAAAGCCATCCACTATGGCGGTCTGACTTTTCGGGCAATGTGGTAATAATTCTTGGCCCTTATCTTTTGGCAGAACCTGCAGGCAACCATTTTCCACCGTGGCATCGGTAATCGCACACCAAATGGTTACCATATCTGTGTTATCTGCCTCGCCATGGGCAACGCCTCTATCCTGATGCCAGTCTGTATGGGCGATATGGGCGCGCACCTCATCCTCATACAGCTTGCGGGCGGGCGGCTTCAGGCGAACATGCTGAATTGGATTAGAGGTAATTTCAGGCCCGATCAGGCTCTCGACAATATCCAGCAATTTTGGCGCAGTCAAAAGGCCAAAAACCGCCGGGCCAAAATGCATCGGTGTATCGGCGGTAATCCGATCGCCTGGCAGCGAGATATCCAAGGGCTGAAACCAGTCACACCCCGCATCATAACATGCCGCAAGCTGGGCAAAAAAATCCAGTTCTCTGACTTTCTTTGGTATCAAACCCTGATCAATCCATCCGGCAATCAGCTGGTTCAGCAATTCGCGATATTCAATACGCACCGCTTCCAAAATAGTGTCCTGGTCAAATATATTCTCAACCACAAGATAGCCTTGCGCATCAAACAGGTCCTTTTGTGCAGCAGACAGCATCAAAATCTCCATGTTTATGTAAAACACCGACTATTAGTAGAAAGCAGCTCTTCAAAAATAACAAGGTGAAAATCATGCTGGCAAGGCGGGGCTACCGCTGAAGCCGTTATGAAAAAACCCCCACCTGTGGCCAGGCCGCAAGTGAGGGTTTAGATAAGTGAACCGATAAGGCCGGGCCGATAGCCTAGCCTAAAAATACGGTTACAATTTGTGGCCAGATAAGCAGCACGGAAAGGGCCAATAGCTGGATACCGATAAATGGCAGGAACCCTCTGAAAATATCGGTCAGCGAAATATGCGCCGGCGCCACTGATTTCAGGTAAAAAGCTGCTGGCCCAAACGGAGGAGACAGGAACGATACCTGCATATTCATACAAAAGACCACCCCGAACCAAACCGCGATATAGCGCGGCTCAAGCGTGCCAAGAAACCCAATTTCCTCAATCGGCAATTTCCGCACAATCGGCAGGAATACCGGCATGATCAACAGCACGATACCCACCCAGTCCATGAACATCCCCATAACCAGGAAAATCAGCATCATAAACAGGATAACGCCCATCGCTGGCAGCTCATACCCAACAATCAAATTCGCTACATAGGTAGGGCCACCAACCAGCGTATAGGCCGCTGCCAATGCCGCCGCACCGATGGTTACCCAAATAATAGTGCCCGTAGATTTCAGGGTCCGCATTACCGAATCCCAAACAATCTCAAATGTCATTTCACGCCGGATAAGGCCAATAACAAATACCGCGATAACGCCCATTCCAGCAGCTTCGGTAATGCCGGTAATACCGCCATAGATAGAGCCAAGAACCACACCGATCACAATGGTTGGTGCTATCAGGCCCTTGCCCATTTCCCAGCCACGCTGGGTACGCTCTTTGCCAACCACCAGATACATAATGGCCAAAGCAATGAAAAAGGCACCCGCGATATAGGGCATGTCCGAGACCATACCAAGGAAGATAGGATCCACGCTTTCCTGAATTTTATTCTCGCCTGTCAGGGTAAAGAACAAGGCCCGCAAGAACAGCACACCGGTAATCCAAAGCCCAAACCGTGCCAGAAAACCAAGGAACATCAATGATTTTTCACCTGTTGGCGGATCGTTTGGATCCGGTTCTGGCAGAGGGGCATCATCCGGGCGAAGCCGCGTGATGACCATAATATAAATAATGAAGAAAGAGGCCAGCATAAAGCCTGGCAGGAATGAGGCCGTAAACAGGGCTTTAATAGATGTCTCTGTAATCAGACCATAGAAAATCAGCACAATCGACGGCGGAATCATTGTTCCAAGAGAGCCAGAGGCACAAATCGTCCCGATAGCTAAATTCTGATTATAGCCCAGACGCAACATCTGTGGCAGCGCGATCAGACCCAGTAACACTACCTCGCCGCCAATAATCCCTGACATCGCCGCCATGATTACCGCCATGATAGAGGTTACAATGGCAATACCGCCGCGGGTTCTGTTCAGCCAGACATTCAGCGAGGAATACATATCGCGCGCAATACCGGAACGTTCCAGTAACGCCGCCATAAAAATAAATAATGGCACCGATATCAGGACGTAATTCGTCATTTGTCGGTAAACTGCCTGACCCAGCACCGAAAATGGCCCGCGACCAAAATCCATAAACATCAGCTCTGGGCCAAATTTTAATACCAGAGCAACAACCGCTAGAAAAGCAGAGGCAAAACCAAGTGGCATGCCAATCGCTAACAGCACAAACATCCCCCCCAAGAGGATTAGGCTAAGGGTACCTACATCTACCATCTTACTTACGCTCCTCAAGCGTTTTGCGGATATTTTCAATCTCGGTTTGATCGATTTCATCCGCAGGCGTATGTTTTACATCTTCTTTGTTCCAATCCGCAATCAGGTTGGAAATCGCCTGAATACAAACCAAAGTGATGACAATCAAGATCGCTGGCTTAACAGTAGCTGGAATTGGCGGATCCCAAGCCGTACCAAAACGCTCGAAACGGTTATATTTATCTACCGCTTCGTTAAACCCGCCCCATACCAGACAGGTGGTAAAAACCATAATCAGCAGAACAGAAACCGTATCGGCTGTCTTTTTGGCCCAGCGCGGAAACATCTCGTAAATAATAAAGATACGGATATGACTGCGCTGTTGCATCGCATATAAACCTGCCAGCAAGAACAGGAAGGAGGCGATCCACAAGGTTAATTCATTCGCCCACAAGGTAGGACGCGCAAACACATATCGCGAGATAACCTCATAGAGCATCGCAATTTCGATGAAAATTACCGACATCATCGCAAGGCGGGAACAAATAAGGGAAATAATATCAAAAAAGCCCGATTTTTCCGGCTCAATCGCGCCCTTGCTATCTGAAAAATAAATACTGCCAATCACCAGAGTGAAGGCCAGCAATATCATAAAGGTCCGGGCCAGAATGCCGCCCTCAGGCCGCAACATTTCATGGACACCTACACCGCTATCCAGAAAGGCTTTGTTAAAAACCAATATAGCAAAGACAAGAAGAGTTAGCCCGGCTGAGACAACCGCAGTTTGCCTCACCACTCCCCTGAAACGTCCTAGCCAAACGCCATCTGCATTCATTATTCCGCCCCTAAAACGTTTTTTGAAAATTAGCCTAAATATAAACTTTAACTGAATGAGAAAGTAAGAGAGCAAGAAATTGTTCCTGCTCTCTCAAAATTTTTGATCTTCTAAAAGGTTAGAACCTTACTTAGAAATCAGACCCAGCTGACCCAGATATTCGCGGTGGCTCTTAACCAGCGCTGCGGCTTCTGGAGTCTTTGCTGCCCAGCCATTCCATGCATCCTGTGCAATCTGGCGGAACTTTGCGCGATCTTCAGTTGACCAGTCATACAGCTTCACGCCTTTTGCTGTCAGCATCGCTGCAGCTTCTGCGTTCTTCTTCTCGTTTGACAGAGCCGCGTGCAGAGATACTTTCTGCATGGCTGTATCAATGATACGACGCTGTGATTCGCTCAGGCCATCCCAAACAGCTTTGTTACATGCCAAGTGATCAGAAGGCATTGAGTGGAAGCCAGGATAGGTCGCGTGGTTTACCAGATCATACAGACCCAGACCCACATTGTTGTTTAGACCAGAAGCATCTGCACCATCAATGATGCCTGTTTCCAGCGCGGTAAAGATTTCGGTGAAGTCCATCACGATTGGTGACGCACCCAGACCAGAGAAAATTTCTGTTTCCAGACCTGGAGGTGAACGGAACTTCCAGCCTTTCAGATCTTCAAACCCGTTCAGAGGCTTTGAAGATGACAAGCTTTCCTGACCATATACTGACCAGCCGATAAGCTGCATGCCATAAGCGTTATACAGTTCCTGTGCCGCGTCATAACCACCGCCATAATACAGCCAGCTTAGCTGCTGATATGGGGTGTCGTAACCGCCCATGATGTCGCCAACAAACTGGAACGCTGGGTTCTTACCTGTCTGGTAAGCGCCACCAGTCATATCACAGTCAAGGATGCCGTTTGCAGCCGCGTCAAAAGTTTCTACTGAACCCACTACTGAAGATGCCCAGAACATTTCAATGTCGATTGAACCATTTGACATGGTTTCAACATCATCTTCCCACTGCTGGTAAATCATGCCAGTAGGATGGTCCATGGCATAGTGTGTCTGAATGCGAAGCGTTGTTTTGTCGCCATGCGAACCAGCTAGAACTGGACCCGCCAGCAAGCCGGCTACAACTGCAGCGCCCATTGCTAGTTTTGTGAATTTCATCACGTTCCTCCGTTACGTTTAATTGACAGGAGGGCATGATTATAAACTGTGTTCAGCAAAACTTCCCCCCTTGCTAACATTTCAAAGTGAAGTAGATTATTGCCTCGATGTCCAGCAAAATTTTGCCTGTTATTTTTGAATTATATTCGTAATTTTTGTGAAAAATGGGAAAAATATTCATAAAAATTGCGCCGCCAGGCGGAAAAAACAAACATAACGTTTATAACTGACCCATTTTATAAGGTTAAATTCAAAGCGTTTTTACACCTATGGAAATGCCAGCCATTGAGGATATAGCCAGTTCAAAAAACCAAATTCGCAAAGGCACTTTCTTCTTGTTACAAACTTCGCCACTATAAAATCGAATCATTTTGGGCCATTTAAATCTTGAACCAGTAAATCAAAAAAGGTAATGCGATGAAGATCACCCACATTAAAACGCATATGCTATCTTCGCCGCTGGAAACGCCGTTTGCATTTTCGCAAGGCTGGGTTTCGGCCAGATCGGCAACATTGATTGAAATTACCACAGATACAGGTCTTACCGGCTGGGGAGAGGCTTTTTGCCAGGGGCTGGAAGTACCACAGATAGCAGCAGCAACCATCACGCATTGCTTTGCGCCCATGTTAATCGGGGCGAATCCGCTAGATACCGAAAAATTATGGTTTGAGATGTATCACCGCTCGCG
>JBMZFK010000004.1:0-33199 GCA_049615365.1 Puniceispirillaceae bacterium (SeqCode) | reverse complement strand
CCTGAGGCATTGAAAATGGGTTATGCGAGAATTCAATCTTGCCGGTTTTTTCATCCAACTCATACATCGGGAAATCAACAATCCAGCAAAATTTGAACAGATTTTCATCAATCAGATTCTGTTCCTTGCCGATACGCACCCGTGCCTTGCCAGCAAGGCTGGCCGCTTCAGATGCAGGCGCACATGCAAAAAATACCGCATCGCCATCTGCAACACCAAGCTGTTGTTTAATCTCTTCGGCTTTTTCTGCGCCCAGCGCTTTGGCCACGGGCCCTCTGGCCTCATCATCGCCATAGATGATATAGCCCATGCCTGGTGCGCCTTCACCCTGAGCCCAGCTATTCATGCGATCCGCAATAGCCCGGCTGCCACATTTAGGGCCAGGCACAGCCCGCACCACTGCACCTTTTTCAATATTCTTTGCAAAAATAGAAAAATCGGAGCCACGGAAAATCTCAGTTACATCACAAATTTCAAGAGGGATCCGCAAATCCGGCTTATCACTGCCATATTTCAGCATCGCCTCATCAAAAGGGATATGCACGAAATCCGGATCAACTTTCTTATCTGAAAATTCATCAAACACGCCCTTGACCACAGGCTCTACCGCGGCAAATACATCTGCCTGCTCAACAAAGCTCATCTCCAAATCAAGCTGATAAAATTCACCGGGGCTACGATCTGCGCGGCTATCTTCATCGCGGAAACATGGCGCAATCTGGAAATATTTATCAAAACCGGAAACCATGATCAGCTGTTTAAATTGCTGGGGGGCTTGCGGCAGAGCATAAAATTTGCCCGGATGCAATCTGGCGGGTACCAGAAAATCACGCGCGCCTTCCGGAGAGGAGGCAGTCAAAATCGGTGTCTGAAATTCGGTAAAACCAAGCCCGACCATGCGCTGGCGAATAGACTGGATAATCTGCGCCCGAAGCATAATATTCGCATGTGGGCGCTGGCGGCGCAGATCCAGATAGCGATAGCGCAAGCGCACATCCTCTCCTGAATCCTCATCCGAATTAACCTGCAATGGCAGGGTATCGGCAGCAGATTGCAACTCAAGGGCAGCAATTTGTACCTCTATCTCGCCGGTAGAGAGCGTCTTGTTAACCGTATCTTCGCTTCTGGCACGTACCTCGCCAGTGATGGTGATAACTGATTCATTGCGCAGCTGTTCTGCCGCGCCAAAGGCCGCATCTGTGCTATCGACCACACATTGCGTCAGCCCGTAATGATCGCGCAAATCAATAAAAACCACCCCTCCATGATCGCGTTTGCGATGCACCCAGCCTGAAAGCTTTACGGTTTGTCCGATATCTGCATGGCCCAGCGCGCCACAATCATGGGTTCGATAAACATGCATCAGCAGAACTCCTTAAATAAAACCACCAGCTAACTGGTAACCGCCAGTTATCAACAGGCGGCAGTATGCACCAAATTAATGAAACTTCAAGTCTGGAACCTATTGCTCGACAATATTCTCAACTTGCTGACCTGCCCCTGTCACCACGGCGACGCCGGCGTTCGCGCCCGGCCTTTGCATCTGTTGCAGGTTTTTCTGCCAGATCTTTCCAGGCCACCCCCAAACGGTTGGTTATTTCCTGTTTGGATGGCGGCGCACCTTTGGGTGTGGACGCTAGCGCTGCGCGCATCGCTGAAAGATGTTCAGGCTTGGTCCCGCAACATCCGCCAATGATACGCACCCCTAAATCGCGGGCGATCAGCGCATATTCGGCCATTAATTCAGGGGTGCCATGATAATGTATTTTACCATCCACATAGGCAGGGATACCGCAATTGCCTTTGGCGATTACGAACCGTTCCTGATCTGCGGCATCAAAATATGAGACTGAATCTATCAATTCTGCCGGGCCGATACCGCAATTGGCCCCGAACCCTTGCAAGTCTATTTCAGCCGCGAACCTTTTAAAATCAGCTGGCTTTACCCCCATCATGGAACGGCCAGCGGTATCAAATGTCATGGTAGCCATCACTGGCAGGCCCGTCTTTTTTCCGGCTTTTGCAGCGGCGTGCACTTCTTCCAGCGAGGACATGGTTTCAATCCAAATCACATCTACCCCGCCAGCGGCCAACGCTTCTGCCTGTTCTGTAAATGCTGCTTCTGCATCCTCATCTGTTAGCATCCCGAGCGGGGCAAACAGCTCGCCAGTTGGGCCAACAGATCCGGCAACAAGTACCGGGCGCTCAGCTTTGTCTGCAACCTCTCTGGCAAGGCGCGCACCCGCTATATTCAGTTCTGCAACACGCCCCTCGCTTTGATGCAGCTTTAGCCGGAAAGAGGTGCCACCAAAGGAATTCGTCAAAATAATGTCACTGCCAGAATCTACAAATTGCTGATAGAGCGCGGTAATCGCCTCTGGTCGTTCCACATTCCAAAGTTCAGGTGGATAGCCCGTTTCAAGACCTGCGGTAAATAAATTTGTTCCAGTTGCCCCATCTGCCAGCAAAACATCCTGTGTGGCAGCTAGCTGTTCTAAAGTTGTTTTCATTGATTTATTATGGACCTTTTATCTGGCAACCTGTTACTCGGATCGGGGCGCATCTCTGCTGAATTTTATTCAGGCCCCCCGACGGCCCCAGCGCTTTAACGTACAGCTTGTCTGGATCTTTGCCGGCGCGGAACCCCGGTTTGTTCTGCACGCCGATCCCTTAGCTCATCCAGCAACAGACGCTGGGCATCCCCATCCATAGATGGCCAGCGCGCGATTTCCTGACGGGTGCGATAACAGCCGATGCAAATATTTTTGATCGGATCCATCTGACAAATACTAATGCAAGGAGAAGGTATTTTTTCTGCCATTTGCTATCTGCACTTTACGCGTTCTGGGGTTAAGCGGCTGCGCTATCGTCTTTATCCTGTTCCGATTCATCACCTGCTGCAACACAATTTGCAACAAATTTACGGGCAGCTTCTGACATTGGAAAATCATCTGCAATCCACAGCATTTTTCCATGATCTGCGCTACCGCCCGCAGATTTGATGCTCTCACCATCAATGGTGTTGTCAATCTCGGCAACCAAATCAATAGCGTTACCCTGAACCAGAACCGGCATATTCTCGCGCATGAATGCCCGGATAATCCGCGAGGCATGTAATTCTTCAGATAAAACACCTATATGCTGCTCGCCTGAAGGAATGACCAAACCGTCATAATCAACTGCCAGTGTTTCCGCGAGCTGGGCATCTACCGGATAAGACATGCCTGCCTGATCCCCATTACGGCCATGTGCCAGCCCGGCACCCGGTGCAATCACTTTCAGGCGTGCATTTATGGCCAGTAACATTTTCTGGATTTCGATAAAGCGGGCTTCATCAAAACCATTAGCAACCATAATAGCGATTTTCTTGTCTGAAAGTGTTGTTGTGGTCATTTAGTCCGGCTCCTATTTTTTGTATGTTCTGATTTCCGCGCGCTTATCGCTGGTTATCCCTGCCTGATAAGCACCCTGGTCCAGCGTGTCACGCTGATGTAAAACAGCTTCATCAATACAAATCTGTATGATGTATCCGGCGCTCTATCTGCCTAATGGCAGAAATCATGCGCCTGCTCGCGTTTTAATGGATAAATTGTTCGTTGAATTGCACAGTGACGTGTTTGGCAAAAAAATACATGCTGGCGTGATACCCCTATTTACAATGAATTTCAAGTAACTTGTTCATTTCAGCTTTATTCACACGCGGTATTGCCAGTTTCCTGGTCACTTGGCCCATATCCCGAAACGCTTCTTCATGGGGCGATCTCTCATCACACTCTACTCTTTTACACAATGGCTTATCGCATTTGGAGGATAAACATCCTCTGCTATGTACTGTTAGTCTTGTTGCAATGACGAAAATATCAGTATTCGGCAAAGGAGAATTTGGTGCCAAGGGATATGTGGATAGTCAGATGGAGCGGGCGACGGGGTTCGAACCCGCGACCTCAAGCTTGGGAAGCTTGCGCTCTACCAACTGAGCTACACCCGCATATAATGGGATCACGCTAGGCTTTGTGGCTTATTTCTGTCAAGAACTTAGCCGTTTTTTGCCGCGCTCTGCGGCCAGTTTTGCGCAAGCGATGCTGGACGCACATGATCTCTTACAGTATGACTAGCGTATAGAAGGCTATTGAAGATATAGTTTTGCATTGCGCCATATCGTTGCATTTACAGGGAAAATGACGCAAAGCTGTTAAAGCAGAAATACAGGAATGGGATCAGGCTATGACACCTTATGACACATCGCATGACGAGGAAAATATTCATTCGTCCAAGCCCGCAGATGCGCCCCGCCCGACACGGGCCGAAGCCGAAGCTGCTGTGGAAACCTTGTTGCGCTGGGCAGGGGATGATCCTAGCCGCGAGGGGCTGGTAGATACACCGGCACGGGTCGCGCGTGCCTATGAAGAATTTTTCTCTGGCTATCAGGATGATCCAGAAGAAATGCTGGCACGCACCTTTGAAGAGGTTGAGGGCTATGATGATATGGTGATGTTGCGCGATATTTCCTTGCAATCTCATTGTGAACATCACATGGTGCCCATTTTGGGTAAGGCGCATATCGCCTATCTGCCGAATAAGCGGGTGGTTGGCATATCAAAATTAGCCCGCGTTCTGGATAGTTTTGGCCGCCGTCTGCAAACCCAGGAAACCATGACCGCCCAGGTTGCCAGCGCAATTCAAACAGCCCTGCAGCCACTAGGTGTTGCCATATTGGTAGATGCAAAACATCAATGCATGACGACCAGAGGCGTTAAAAAACCAGATGTTTCAATGGTTACTACCCGCTTTACCGGGGTATTCAAGGATCAGGCAGATTTGCGCGAGCGCTTTTATCAGCAAATCAATTTACGCTAACCCTGGATAGGCCTGTATCTGTCTGAAAACTGGACAGACAGGCCTTTCTCAGCCTATATATCAGAACATTCTTGCCAAAATTGGCCTGATTGGGCCAGCAAACGGCAACCGTGAAACGATTGAGGCTGCAGCGCATTCATGCAGGCAACTCCTGTCTTAAATATATTAGGGCTACTTCTGGCATTGCTGGCTTGTACCATGTTGATCCCGATGGGTATTGACCTGTATTACGACGACCCGAACTGGCAGGCCTTTGCGGTAGCGGCATTGATGACCGGATTTATTGGCGGGTCTTTATGGCTGGCCAACCGGCAAAAAAACACCGCTGATCTGGGGCTAAAAGAAGCGTTTTTGCTAACCAATGGCGCCTGGGTCTTTATTGCGTTATTTGGCGCCCTGCCTCTGTATTTTTCGTCTCTCTCGCTAAGTGTTGAAGATGCGTTTTTTGAATCAATGTCAGGCATCACTACAACAGGATCGACTATTCTGCCCTCTATTGAAGCGGCCTCCAGGGGGGTGCTTATCTGGCGCGCGTTGCTGCAATGGCTTGGCGGGGTTGGTATTATTGTGATGGCGCTGGCGGTGTTACCGATGCTGTCTGTTGGCGGTATGCAACTATTTAAAACTGAATCCTTTGACGCTGCTGACAAGGTTATCCCCCGCGCGACCCAGCTTGCTGGCGGTATTTTCGCAGTATATACTGGCCTAACCCTGTTCTGGACCTTTATGCTGACTCTGGCTGGCATGCCGGGGTTTGATGCGCTGGCCCATGCAATGACGACATTGGCAACAGGTGGCTATTCTACCAAGACCGCCTCTATCGGGGCGTTTGATTCGCAAACAATAGAGCTGATCATTATAGCAGGCATGATAACTGGCAGCCTTCCTTTTGTGCATTACCTGTCCCTTACCAGAGGCGGATGGAAAGCCCTGTCAGCAGACCCGCAAGTACGCTGGTTTATTTTGCTTACCATGCTGGTGATAGCCGCGATCACCTTTAATCTGTATCAAAATGGGGAAGGCTGGGCCTCTGCTTTGCGGCTATCGGCTTTTAATTCGGTATCGGTCATTACCGGCACCGGATATGGCAGTGCGAATTTTGCGCTTTGGGGCAGTTCTGCGACAACAATATTGCTGATTTGTATGTTTATCGGCGGTTGTGCGGGTTCCACCACTTGCGGGATAAAAATGTTCCGCCTGCAAGTATTGGCCGCGACGATTAAAGTTCAACTCGCCCGATTATTACGCCCCCATGCCGTGGTTCTAGCCTATTACAACAAGCGCCCCGTGTCAGAAAATGTCATGGATGCGGTGATGGGCTTTTTCTATCTGTATATTTTATGTTTTGTGGTTCTGGCGCTGTTACTTGGTATGTTCGGGCTGGACTTTGAAACCGCACTATCCGGGGCGGCAACATCTATTTCAAATGTTGGGCCAGGGCTGGGCAATGTCATTGGGCCTTCTGGTGATTTCAGCAGCCTGCCTGCCGCGGCAAAATGGGTAATGTGCTTTGGCATGCTGTTAGGCAGGCTAGAGCTGTTTACCGTATTGGTAATCCTAAATCCGGTATTCTGGCGCCGCTAGGAGCGAATGAGGCCTTTGCTGGCACGAATTTCCACCTCTGCCTGCTGATTGATCAGATTGACCGCTTCTATCATCACTTCTCTGATAGCTATCTCGCGCTCATTAGGCGTAGATGTCTCTTTCATAGAGCTGGACGCTGTCGCGCTGAGATCAATAATCGCCTGCTTGCCACCAACCGGCTGAATCCAAATCAGTTTGGCTTTGATATCTGCCCGAACCATCACTTCCTGATTATCCTTGAATAAATCGATCAGTTTTTCGCTTCGGGGCAACGAGGTAATCTTTACGCTAGCTTGCGAAATATCCAGTACCACCTCGCCAGACCCGCCGACTGGAATCAGAACCCGTGATGCCCAATCCACTAGCATGTTGGACAGGTTTGGCAACAGCGTATGCTCGATATAAGGCGGTTCCATCGGCATATTCCAATTTTCAATAATTTCCATCTTGCGCGCATCCAGGCGCAAGGATTGAAAATCTGTCGTCTCATAAATTGGCAGAACGGTCTTTTGTGATGTGGCTGTACAACTGCCAAGCAGCAACAAACCAGCAAAGAAAACAAAAGGAAATGATTTGAAAAATATAGATAATTTTTGCTTCATCATCGACACCTTCTCATCAGACTTAGCGACTTTCCAGCAACCAGTTAACAACGTTGCCCAATACTGAGCTTAATGCTCGGACAATGATAGCGCAGTTAAGCAAAAAATGAAGCAAAAACTACATTTCCGGTTTTTTGCGGTGCCGAACCAAATTTATGCCGGTGCAGAAATGAACGCCTCTACCGGATAAGACCGGTTTACTTTGCAAAATTCGCAGGCGACATGCAATTGCCCATCCTCATCACTTAACTCGTGAAGTTCTGCATCTCCAAGCCCGCCTAATACCTTTTCTACTTTTTCTGCAGAACATCGACATGTATCGGTAATAGGGCGCGGGGCTTGCAAATGTACATTCTGCGCATGAAACAGGCGATATAACAAATCCTGCGGCGCCAGTTCAGCACTTAAAAGCTCTTCTCGGGTAGCGGATGACATCATCACCATTGCCGTGTGCCATTCATCTGCCAGCTGTTCGGCATTCAGGCTGGAATGGCTGCCGCCCTCGCCTGCGACCTGTTGCAAAAATAACGCCGCGCTATGCCAGCCATCATCTGTTTTTGTTGCCACCGTAATCACCTGAGCTGCTAATTGTTCGGAATTTTTAAACCACGCTATCGCACAATCGCCAAGATGTGTGCCTTCCAGCTCGACAATCCCCTGATAGCGATGCCCTTCATCCCCCAGCGCGGCATCCTGATCCACCGTAAAGGCCATATAGCCGCCACCCATCAGGCGCGGTAATATAGCTGGCCCTGAAGGTGCCATATCTGCGGCTTTTTCTGCATCAAAAGACGCATAGGAGCGCATCGCCCCGGCAGAAGTTACATCTGCAAACAAGGTTTGAACGATCCCGTCACCTTTGGCTTGCAAGGTAAAAATACCCTCAAATTTCAGCGTCGTAGACAGGCAGGCCGCAAGGCTCATCGCCTCGGCACATAGCTCATTAACAGAGGCTGGATAGTCATGGCGTTGCAAAATCGCCTGACAGGGGGTGATCAGTCTGGCAAATCGTCCCCGCACGAGCGGGGTTTGATTATTGGCATCTCCGCCGGTTAAATAAAATGGCTGTACAAGGCCACCAGACAGGTCAGAAAACAGCGCTTCAGAACCTTCATCAACACGCATTTCACCCTACTCCTTCAGCCTTGTCGCCCGGTTAAAAATTTTCACTGATAATATGTGCCATAATCGCTTTTTGCGCATGCAAGCGGTTTTCTGCCTCATCAAACACAGCCGATTGAGGGCCATCAATCACCTCGGCGGTAACTTCCTTGCCCCGTTGGGCTGGCAGGCAATGCATGAAAACAGCGTCTGGCTGGGCCTTTTCCATCAAGGCGGCAGTTGCCTGGAATGGCAGCATGTCATGCTCGCGCGAACCCTGATTATCCCCCATGGATACCCATACATCGGTGACGATAACGCTGGCGTCACGCGCTGCGGCAACCGGATCTTCGGTCAGGATAATTTCCGCGCCTTTGGCACGCGCCCATGCCAGCAAAGCAGCAGGAGGTCGATAGGCTTCAGGCCCTGCCAGGCGCAGCTCAAACCCAAATAATGCGGCGGCTTCTATCCAGCTATTGGCAACGTTATTTCCGTCCCCGAGCCAGCAGATTTTTGCACCTTGAAGGCTGCCATGCCGTTCAATAATTGTCTGCAAATCTGCCATAATCTGGCAGGGGTGAGATAAATTCGTCAGCCCGTTGATTACAGGTATATCTGCATTGGCGGCCAATTCTGTTACGGTTTCATGCTCCAGGGCTCTTATCATCACCGCATCCAGATAGCGCGAGAGAACCCGGCCTGTATCAGCTACGGACTCGCCGCGCCCTAATTGCAGGTCGCTAGCCGATAGCACCACCGGTGTGCCGCCCAGTTGCGAGATACCTACCTCGAAAGAAACGCGCGTGCGCGTAGAGGGCTTTTCAAAAATCATGCCCACATATTTGCCAGCTAGCGGCCGAGTGGTATCTGCCCCGGATTTCATCTTCTCGGCAGTATCTAGCATCGCCTGAAGCCGGTCTGTGTCAAAATCTTTTAAATCGATAAAATGGCGCATCGCGCACTCCGCTTTACAAAGCTGTGAATTGAAAAATTGGCGGACATCATTTACGCCGCAGCAAACGCTGAAAACACACTGTCCAGTACCATATAGGCATGTTCGATTTCAGCATCGGTGATATTCAAGGGCGGCAGGAGGCGTAAGACATTTTCGCCAGCCGGCACGGCCAGCAAATGTTTTTCCCGCAATGCGGCGGTCATATCACCTACTGCAATATCATCTGCCAGCTGTAATCCGCACAAAAACCCGTCCCCTCTGCGCTCTTTAATCTGATCTGGATAATCGCTGGCCAGCTTGTTCAATTTCGTGGCAAGCATAGCCGCGCGGCGCTGTACATCTTCTAAAAATCCGTCCTCTTCCAGCCCGTCCAGAACCGCATTGGCTACGGCCATTGCCAGCGGATTGCCGCCAAAGGTAGAGCCATGGCTGCCAGGCCCCATAGCCTCGCCAATCTCTTTTCTGGCAATCACGCCGCCTACCGGAAAGCCGCCGCCAAGCCCTTTGGCCAAAACAACCAGATCAGGTTGAATACCCGCTTTTTGATAGGCAAATAAATAGCCTGTTCTGCCCATTCCGGTTTGCACTTCATCTGCGATCACCAGGGCGCCAAAATCATCTGCAGCCTTTTTAATGCCGGCAAGATACCCTTCTGGTGCGGCAATGGCCCCGCCCTCACCTTGCACTGGCTCTACCATGATCGCGGCGACATCTTCATCCATCGCATCGCGCAAATGATTTAAATTGCCAAAAGGTACATGCACAAACCCTTCCGGCATTGGCCCAAAGCCTTCTCTAAATAATGGCTTGTCAGTTGCCGCCAGCATGGCCAGCGTCCGCCCATGAAAGGCCCCGCCCGCACAAAGAATTTTAAACCGCTCCTCAAAGCCTTGCCGATATTGATAGCGCCGCGCCATTTTTACCGCCGCTTCATTGGCTTCAACGCCGGAATTACAGAAAAACGCATGATCCAGACCCGCATGGGTGGCCAGCCGATATGCCAGCTTTTCCTGCTCGCCAATTCGATACAGATTGGAGGTATGCCACAGCTTGTCGGCCTGTTCATGCAAGGCGGCCAGCAAACGGGGATCCCCGTGCCCGAACGTATTTACCGCGATACCGGATGCACAATCCAGATAGGCTGTATCATCCTGTGTATAGAGCCAGCTACCCTTACCGCGCACAAAGGTGATATCCGCCCGTCCATAGGTCGGCATCACTGCGGCTTGTCTGACATCCATTTCCTGTGTCATTTTCCTGCCCTGTCAGCAAAAGATAAAGGCGCATTGTATCGCGCAAAACCCCTTGCAATGTCAAGTAAAACCGCGTGACAGCACGCGTCAACCTGTCTAGATAAAATGTCTAGACAAAATGCTTGGCGAGCTTCAACCCCTGAGACTGATAGTTTGAACCAGAACCCGCTGCCCCGTAAAGCTGTTTTGGCGGCGCGGACATCGGCTCATAAACCAGCCGGCACACTGTCTGGCCCTGCTCAATCAGGAACGGCACATCATGCGAGCGCACTTCCAGCACCGCCCGGGTTGGCGCGGCGCCCGTTTCAGACATGCCAAAGCCGGGATCAAAAAAGCCGGCATAATGGGCGCGAAACTCGCCTACACGGGTATCATAGGCGCGCATCTCGGCGGCATATTCCGCAGGCACAATAACAAATTCCTGGCTAGCGAGAATATAAAATTCATCTGGGTTCAGCACCAGCCCCCCTTTAAAGAGATCAGCCTCGGTTACCGCTTCCCAAAAACGGGCAGCGGGCTGGCTGGCGGGCTTGTCGACATCAATCAGGCCGGCATGTTTACGCGCACGCCATCCGACCAGACCTGTTGTTTCTTGTGGCACCAAATTTACCGATAGGCCGATCCCGTCATTTATCGACACAATGGTTTCATCATCAAACCGTACCAGCTGGTGACGCGCTTGCAGGGCGGCATGGCCGGCATCATCCAAAACCTGTTGGCCGCGCCGCAGACGCAGCTGTGACAACCGGCTACCCGGGCGGACCATCACCGAAAAGGTACGCGGCGATATTTCTGCATAAAGCGGGCCATTATATCCTGCAGCAACAGATTCAAATTCTACCGCGCCATCTGTTATCAGGCGGGTAAAAACATCCAGCCTGCCGGTTGAGCTTTTTGGATTGGCTGTGGCGCTCAGGCTCTCTGGCAGTGCCAGACTTTCCATCAGCTCAACAATATAAACACATCCGGTTTCCAGAACCGCCCCATCTGTTAAATCCAGCTCATACATTGAAAATTTATCAATTTTGTCCATCACCGTTTGGCCAAGGCCAGGCAGGAAGGACGCCTGGATACGCCAGGCACGGCGACCGAGCCGAAGATCCAGACTGGCAGGCTGTATCTGACCCTCCAGCAAAGGTTCCTGAACAGATATCTGGCCACGATCAAAAGCCGCCTGAAGCTGGCTTTCGGGTAATATCCCATCAGCTGTTGGTGATGTTGTTTGATTGTTGCTCACTTAGATTATCCCCGCTGGAATTTAACTTTTCAGCCTGAAGCCTGACGCCAGTATGATATAGCAGCAGATGAAGAGCAATATATTGAGACAGCTTAACACCAAAGCACCAATCAAAATATTCCCGTCTGCAACCCCTGTCATGCCATAGCGGAATCCATCTATCACCATGAATACCGGATTGATCTGGGCAATCACATCAAATGGCTCTGGCAAGCGATGCACAGAATAAAAGGTACCGGACAAAAAGGCCAAGGGCTGGATCACAAAACTGGTAATCGCAGATAGCTGGTCGAATTTACGCGCCCAGATACCGGCAATAATGCCGACAAATCCCATCGCCAGCGACCCGCCAATTAAAAACCCGCACGCAACAAGGAAATGTGGCGGCAAAATAATTGCCGAAAAAAAACTCAAGGTCACAACACAAATCAGGGCGGTTAGAATGCCTCTGGTCAGCGTGCCGCCAAGCAGGGCACATAAAATTTCAGCTGGCCCCAGTGGCGGCAACAGCAAATCAACAATATTGCCCTGTACCTTGGCGCTGGTCAGCGTGGAGGAGGTATTGGCAAACGCGTTTTGCAACACCGCCATCATAATAAGACCGGGCGCCAGAAACTGGACAAAATTATCAAAATTACCCAGCGGTATGCGCTCGCCTACCGCCACTGCAAACACCATCATAAACAAGGTGGCCGTAATCACAGGACCAAACAGGGTTTGCACAGGCACCTTTAAAAACCGCATCACCTCTTTCACATAAAGCGTGGATAGGCCGGTCCAATTCACCCTGCCAACCACAATTGGCCGAACAACCATAGCGGCAGGTAAATCTATATTTTTCTGTTTTGCGGACATAAACAAAGCGCTTTTGTAATTACAGAGGATTAAGCGTTGGAAAAAAATTTCCTATTCTGAGATAAGCGCCTCGCCCCTAAAACGCAAGGCTTGGCATATCAGAACCAGCCACTACCAGCTATCCTGTTTTCCGGTCTGAAAGATTTTAAAACCTACAGCTTTTATGCCATGATAGGTTTTGAGATAAAGACCTGGATAAAGGCTGGCGGGTCTGGCAGGTCGCAATTGTCAAACAGTAGCGCCAGAGAAGGGATAGATTTTTCATGCCGCAACATATCCCGTCTGAGGCGCGCATCAAAAAGCGTCTGACCAATAAAGCCCTGCATTATCTGGGCCGATATGCCAGCACGACCGCACGGCTGCGTCAGGTATTACAGAAATTCGCTAACCGCAAATTGGAAGGGGCGGCCAAAGAGGATATTTCAGCAGCGATTGAAGCCGTCATTACCGAGTGCCAGAAATTTGGCTATATTGATGATCAAAATTTTATCCAGACCCGTATTCGGGCCGGCCGCAATGCTGGCCGATCAGAACGCCAGATTCTGGATAAATTGCGTCAGGCAGGTATTGACCGCGATAGCGCCGTTGCCAGCCTGAACGCACATCGTGAGGATAATTCTGATGCAGAAAAGCTGGCCGCCCTTATTCATATCCGCAAAAAACGGCTGGGCTGCTATAGCAAAGAGCAGGATAACGCCGCCAATCATCGCCAGAAACAAATGGCAAAATTGGCCCGCGCCGGCTTTCGTCTGGATATTATTAACTTTGTTCTGGCAATAGAAAGCCCGGAGGCGGCAGAAGAGAAGGAAGCAGAATTTCATCAAAAAACGCCCCTGTGGTAGCACCAGGCCAGCATAGCTGGATCTTTTCATTTGCGAGAAACATAGGTACAAAAGAGACTCATCAAGCCTAGAGGTGGTCTTGGCTGGTTGCGGTCTTGTTGGCACAACATAAATCAGGAAAGTGACAAGAGCATCGGGAATTCTTAAGGGGAGTATTAGGCCATGAGTGAATACAGACAATTTGCACCGGCGAGTGAAATGGCGGCCAAAGCGAATATAGATAAAACAGGCTATGAGGCCGCCTATGCGCAATCGCTGGCAGATAATGACCGTTTTTGGGCCAAGCATGGCAAGCGAATTGACTGGATTAAACCCTATAGTCAGATTTCTGATGTGTGTTACGACAAGCCGGATGTGCATATCAAATGGTATGCAGATGGCACGCTGAATGCGTCGGCAAATTGTCTGGACAGGCACCTGAAAACCAGAGGCAATCAAACCGCCATCATCTGGGAGGGAGATGATCCAGATGATGCAAAACATATCACCTATAAAGACTTGCATGAGCAGGTATGCCGTTTTGCCAATGCCCTGAAAGCCAGAGGCATCAAAAAAGGCGACCGTGTCACAATTTACATGCCGATGGTACCAGAAGCCGCTGTTGCGATGCTGGCCTGTACCCGCATTGGTGCTATCCATTCTGTTGTATTTGGCGGCTTTTCTCCGGACGCGCTGGCGGGGCGTATTCAGGATTGCCAGTCAAATTGTGTCATCACCGCCGATGAAGGGGTACGCGGCGGACGTGCAATCCCGTTAAAAGCAAATACAGATAAAGCATTGCAAAGCTGTCCTGAATGTACCACCTGTTTTGTTATTCAGCGCACAGGTGAACAGATATCATGGCAAGAGGGCCGCGATGTCTGGTACCATGAGGCGGTTGCTGCCGCCTCGCCAGACTGTCCACCAGAAGAATTAAACGCAGAAGACCCGATGTTTATTTTATATACGTCCGGATCTACAGGTAAACCAAAGGGCGTATTGCATACCACTGGTGGGTATATGGTTTATGCCTCTATGACCCATCATTATGTATTTGATTATCAGGATGGCGATATTTACTGGTGTACCGCAGATGTGGGCTGGGTTACCGGACATAGCTATATTCTATATGGACCGCTGGCTAACGGGGCAACCACCTTGATGTTTGAAGGGGTTCCAACCTATCCAGATTCCGGGCGTTTCTGGCAAGTTGTAGAAAAGCATAAAGTATCGATTTTTTACACCGCACCAACCGCTATTCGGGCGCTGATGCGTGAGGGTGATGGCCCGGTAAAAAAGTGGGATAAAAGCTCTTTGCGCCTGCTTGGCTCTGTTGGTGAGCCGATTAATCCCGAAGCATGGATGTGGTATCATGATGTGGTAGGCGAGAAAAGATGCCCAATTGTCGATACCTGGTGGCAGACCGAGACAGGCGGTATTCTTATCACACCGCTACCCGGTGCCACCACTACCAAGCCGGGTTCTGCCACCTTGCCTTTCTTTGGAATTGAGCCGGTTTTGGTAGATGGCGAGAATAATATTATCGAAGGGGCGGGTGAGGGCAATCTGTGTATTAACCGGTCATGGCCGGGACAGATGCGCAGCGTCTATGGCGATCATCAGCGTTTCATTGATACCTATTTTTCTACCTTTGAAGGTCGTTATTTTTCGGGCGATGGCGCCCGGCGGGATGAAGATGGCTATTACTGGATTACCGGGCGTGTGGATGATGTGCTGAATGTTTCCGGACACCGGATGGGTACAGCTGAAATCGAATCTGCGCTGGTGGCACATCCAAAGGTCGCTGAAGCCGCCATTGTTGGCTATCCGCATGAGATTAAAGGGCAGGGAATTTATGCCTATGTCACGCTGAATATCGGCGAGACAGCAGATGACGCCTTGCGCAAGGAATTGCGGCAATGGGTACGCAGTGAAATTGGCCCGATCGCCAGCCCGGATTTACTGCAATGGGCGCCTGGCTTACCAAAAACACGTTCGGGTAAAATCATGCGCCGTATTTTGCGGAAAATTGCCGCTGATGATTACGCAGAATTAGGCGACACCTCGACACTGGCAGACCCATCTGTGGTAGAGGATCTGATCGAAAACCGTCAAAATCACGCTGGCTAGACCTGCCAGACTATGACATATGAAAAGAGGGGAATATCCCCTCTTTTTTGTCTCTCCTGCATTTTTGAAGAAACCGAAATGCCCCGGATCAAGAGATAGCCGGGATCGCTTCTTCAGCTATGCCCAGCTCGATCGCCCGGCATACCGCATGGGTGCGATTACGCGCGCCCAGCTTGGAGCGTAAACTTTTCAGGTGATGCTTAATGGTCACCTCGCTTAACCCGTGGGTGCGTGCAATTTCCTTGTTAGATTGCCCTGATAACAAAGCGTTCAACACATCGCGCTCTCTGCCTGTCAGCCAATGCCGGCCGGTTCAGGTAACTTTCTCATCCTGAGCCAGCACGTCTGCTGGCACATAAATCTCGCCTACATTAATCATCCGCAACTCAGCAAATAGGTAAAATATCCAGCAGCACCTGCGCTCTGCCAATCCCCTCCGGCATGAATCTGGCCCGAAAATTCCGAATGTCGACCATCAACACCAGAATCAGCAACACCAACACGAATATCGCGCCCACTATAGCCCGCCCCCAATGCCGCCGATGCCACCAATACAGGCTGTAAAGAAAAATAATGGTAGTATGGAAAAGATAAAAAAACCGTAACCGGCGCCTCTTGCCAAGAACATTTAAAATCCCCTAGTTCCAAACTCAAAGAAAAGGGGTATTAGATTTTTCTAATTAACCATACGCGCCTTTTTGGTCAGTCTGAATGTCCGTTTGGCTAGTCGTCCTTCTTTTGGATTTATCCATTTTGCCAAACGCTATCTTCTATATTGTCAATAAAGCTTATGCAGAGTAGTGTCACCGCAGACACAGACTGTCCCCTTTTTGCATCCAGAACAGGGCCCATACAGGCCAAAGGGACAACATGTGTAAACATCATTGGGGGCTATGCAAAAATGAACGCCATATTGGTATTGATAGATAATATTGTTGATATCTATATTTTCACCCTTCTGGCATATGTGATCGCCAGTTGGCTGGTTGCGTTTCGAATTGTTAATCCATGGCAACCATTTGTGCGGGTGATCCTGCAAGGGTTGGGGCGTTTGCATGAACCCTTATTGGGGCGTATCCGTTCGGTCTTGCCAGATTTAGGTGGTATTGATATTAGCCCTATCATTGTCTTATTGGCGGTGCAGTTTGGCCGCAATTTATTATTTGAATATTTACGCTAGCCTTTACCGGCATGGCGGGTAGCACATAAACAGGGATTGCTGCTAGGGCGGCTTGGCAAAAAATGGGGGCAGGCATATGACAGCGCAAACAATCGATGGCAAAGCTTTTTCAGGCAAGCTGGTTGAAAAAATAACCGCCCATGTTGCCGAGCTAGAGGCCACTCATCATTTTACACCTGGCCTTGCGGTTGTGCTGGTTGGCGAAGACCCTGCCAGCGAGGTTTATGTGCGGAACAAAGCCGAGCGCACAAAAACTTGTGGGATGCGCTCTATCGAACATCGTCTGCCAGCAGATACCAGCCAGGAGGCGTTGCTGGCGCTGATTGCACAGATGAA
Organism: Puniceispirillaceae bacterium (SeqCode); assembly: GCA_049615365.1. GTDB lineage: Bacteria > Pseudomonadota > Alphaproteobacteria > Puniceispirillales > Puniceispirillaceae > JADHLI01. The sequence goes on along the minus strand of JBMZFK010000004.1, from coordinate 16,288 downwards.
TGAAGATAACGACATTGATGGCATTTTGGTACAATTACCCTTGCCAGAACAAATTGATGACAAAGCGGTTATTCAGGCTATTGCACCAGAAAAAGATGTAGATGGCTTTCATGTGGTTAATGCTGGATTGCTGGCAACTGGCCAGCACGCCATTGTCCCCTGCACCCCCTATGGCTGTCTGATGTTACTGCAAGATCATTTTGGCGATTTAAGCGGGTTAAATGCGGTTGTGCTGGGGCGCTCTAATATTGTTGGCAAACCGATGGCACAGCTATTATTAAACGCGAATGCCACAGTCACCATTGCCCATTCCCGCACACGCGATTTACAGGCTGTCTGCCAGCGGGCAGATATTCTGGTCGCGGCTGTAGGTCGCCCGGAAATGGTACGCGGTGACTGGATTAAAAAAGGCGCCGTGGTCATTGATGTTGGCATCAACTGGATACCCGCCCCGGAACGCGGCGAGGGGAAATTCCGCCTGACCGGAGATGTTGATTTTGCCAGCGCCGCTGAAAAGGTAGCAGCGATAACCCCGGTACCGGGAGGGGTTGGCCCGATGACGATTGCGTGCCTGTTACGAAACACGCTGGTTGCGGCAACTCGTCGCCGGGGCATTGCTATTGACGCCATTTAGATTATGTGTTGTTCAGTATCATTTTATTTCGGATCCTGTATCCCCTTTGCAGAGGAGCGCCCTGATGAGTTCATCAGCATCTCAAGTATCTATCCTGTCTGGCTCTGGCTGGCCTGAGGCTATTATGATAATTGGGCTGGTAGGTGTCGCTGCCATTCTATTTTGGGGCGTCATTACAATGGGACGCGGCGGCGCATATAATAAAAATAAATCAAACAAGATTATGCGCTACCGGATTATTGCACAAGCAGTGGTTCTGCTGATATTTATTTCTCTATTGTGGTTTCGCCAATCTGCATAGCAGTGCGAACGCCACTTAACATTTAACCTTTTGGGCTGTTGCAGCTTTATCGAAAGCCCAAGCAAAATAGAAAACGACATTTTATAATGGTCAAGCTGAACAAGATTTACACCCGCACCGGAGATGATGGTAAAACCAGCCTGGTTGGCGGGGGGCGCGTATCTAAACATGCAAAGCGCCCGGCCGCCTATGGCGAGGTGGACGAGCTGAACTCGGTACTGGGCATGGCACGGTTGGAATGCACGCCGGAAATGGATAGCCAGCTGGCCAGCATTCAGAATGATTTATTTGATTTGGGCGCAGATTTGGCCACCCTTGATGATATGAAACCTGCTTTGCGAATTACCGCAGAACAGGTTACCCGCATCGAACAGGAAATCGATGTTATCAACGAGAATCTGTCGGCTCTAAATTCTTTTATTCTGCCAGGTGGAACACCGCTAGCGGCATGGTTACATTTGGCTAGAACCGTTGCCAGACGAGCAGAACGCCAGATAACAGAACTGGCAACAGTCGAGCCGGTAAATGAATATGCGATGCAGTATATCAACCGCTTGTCAGATTTATTGTTTGTGCTGGCACGTCATGCTAATGATGGGGGCAAGGGCGATATTTTATGGGTACCTGGCGGCACCCAGGAAGAACAGTAATACCAAACAGAAAGCAGATAACAAAACCGCGCCAGCAAAAAAGGACAGGTTATCTACTGGCTATCTGTTACATACGAGGACGGATCAGGAGGAAAAAAGTAATGAAAGTCTTAGTTCCGGTAAAAAGAGTAATTGATTATAACGTCAAGGTACGGGTAAAGCCTGACCAAAGCGGCGTTGAATTGGCAAATGTCAAAATGGCGATGAACCCGTTTGATGAAATCGCGGTTGAACAGGCCTTGCGGATTAAAGAAGCTGGCGGCGCTGAAGAGATTGTTCTGGTATCTATCGGGCCCGCACAATCGCAGGAAACCATTCGCACCGGTCTGGCTATGGGCGCAGATCGGGGTATTCATATCGAAGCTGGACAGGATGTCGAGCCTCTGGCCGTCGCCAAATTGCTAAAAGCTGTGGTGGATAAAGAAGCCCCTGGCCTTGTGCTATGTGGCAAGCAGGCCATTGACGGCGATTGCAACCAAACCGGCCAGATGCTGTCAGCCTTGCTTGGCTGGTCGCAGGGCACTTTTGCCTCTGGGGTTGAAATCGCCGGGGATACGGCCAAGGTTGTACGCGAGGTTGATGGCGGGCTGGAACATATCACGGTGAACATGCCATGTGTGATTACCGTGGATTTGCGCCTGAATGAGCCGCGCTACGCCTCTCTTCCAAACATCATGAAAGCCAAGAAAAAGCCGATTGATAGTCTGGATGCCGCAGAGCTGGGCGTGGATACAGCCCCGCGCCTGAAAACCGTCAAGGTAGAAGAACCGGAAGCCCGTCAGGCTGGCATAAAAGTTGGCTCAGTAACCGAGCTGGTCGATAAATTACGGAACGAAGCAAAGGTGATATGATGAGCATTCTAGTTGTAGTTGAACATGATAATCAGGCGGTTAATGCCGCAACCTTGAACACCCTTGCTGCTGCGCGGCAAATTGGCGGCGACATTCATTTGCTGGTCGCTGGCGAGAAGTGCGGAGCCGCTGCAAACGCAGCCGCAGCGCTAGAGGGGGCGACAAAAATATTGTCCGCAGATAGCGCTGAATATGGCCATAGCCTTGCAGAAAATCTGGCCCCGCTGGTAGCAGGTATCGCAGGTAATTACAGCCATATTCTGGCCCCGGCGACTACTTTTGGAAAGAATGTGATGCCGCGTATTGCCGCGCTGTGCGATATGCCGCAAATCTCTGACATTATCGAGATTGTTGATAGCAACACCTTCAAGCGGCCTATCTATGCAGGTAACGCCCTGGCCACTGTGCAGTCTGAGGACAATCTGAAAATCATTACCGTGCGGAGCACTGCATTTGAAGCGGTTGCAGATAATGGCGGAACCGCCGCTATTGAAGCGATTTCAGCAGCTGGCGATCAGGGTCTGTCAAGCTATGACAAGTCAGAGCTTTCCTCTTCCGAGCGTCCGGAACTCACCTCGGCAAATATTGTTGTTTCGGGTGGCCGCGGTATGCAGGATGGGGCAAACTTTACCATGCTGGAAAGTGTTGCAGACAAGCTGGGCGCAGCGGTTGGCGCGTCACGAGCTGCGGTTGATGCGGGCTTTGTGCCAAATGACTATCAGGTTGGTCAAACAGGCAAGGTCGTGGCACCGGAGCTTTATCTGGCAGTTGGTATTTCTGGTGCTATTCAGCATCTGGCAGGCATGAAAGACAGCAAGGTGATTGTCGCCATCAATAAAGATGAAGAAGCGCCAATTTTTCAGGTAGCTGATTATGGGCTGGTCGCCGATCTTTTTGATGCGGTTCCAGCCTTTGATAAAGAGCTGTAAAGGCGCCCACTCCCAGAAAGCAGGCCCGGAAAACTAGCCTAGCAGATAGGCACGAAGCTGGTCGATAACCGCTTCATCATTCCATTCAGCTGGGCCGGTATGCACTGCATATTCGGCCTGGTTTTTTTTCACCAGCAAGGTGGTTGGCAGACCGCGCAGGCCAACCGCCCGCCCCATCTCTGCTTTCGGGTCATACAGGGATAAGGGGGTGGTAATATCGCGTGCCTGCAAAAAGGGACGGGCGATTTCCTGGCCGCCGCGATCCATAGAGACAAGCACCAGCATAATTTTATCTTCTGCCAAGATCTGTGCCGCCTCTTCCAGCATTGGCAATTCTACCACACATGGTGCGCACCAGGTGGCCCAGAAATTAATCAATAACGGCCTGTCTGCCAGTTCCGACAGAGAATAGATACCACTATCACTGGTTAGCGATATCTCTGGCAGGCCGGCCTGCGACAGCTTTAAATCCAGACCATTAGTTGCATAGGCAGGCGATATATCCCCAAATACCGCCTGAACTGCCCCCATAGCTGCCAGGCTGGTGCAAAGATAGGATGGCAATCTGGCCAACAGATGGCGGCGAGAACTATTTAGGGGCTGATTCTTTTTCATTTCTATCCTATAAAGCATGGCAATCGCCAAAAAAACGGTAAAACCGAAACGAATTACACTGAACCTATGTCTGTTTATAGACCTGCAGGTTCAAACTAAGGTAGGGTGGCATTATGACAAAAGCTGACAAAAATGCACCGAAAAAAACAGCCTCTTCTGCTATGTGGGGTGGCCGGTTTGCAGGTGGCCCCTCGCAATTAATGACCGATATCAACGCCTCTATCAGCTATGACAGGGCGATGTATAAACAGGATATTGCGGGATCGGTTGCCCATGCCACCATGCTGGCAGGTCAGAAGATCATCACCGAAGCGGACTTGAGCGCCATATGCGAGGGCCTCGCCACAATTGAGCAGGAAATCAGCGATGGCGTGTTTGAATTTTCAGACGCGCTGGAAGATATCCATATGAATATTGAATCACGTCTCGCGAGCCTTATCGGGGATCCGGCGCGCCGGTTGCATACCGCACGTTCCAGAAATGATCAGGTTGCAACCGATATTCGGCTTTGGCTAAGAGAGGCTATCGAGCAGCTGGATAGCCAGCTAGCCGCCCTGCAAGAAGCATTAATCGATCAGGCTGAAGCCCATATCACAACCGTGATGCCGGGCTATACCCATTTACAGACTGCCCAGCCTGTCAGCTTTGGCTTTCATCTGATGGCCTATGTTGAGATGTTTGGCCGCGATCGCGGACGGTTTTCAGATGCGCGTAAACGGCTGAATGAATCGCCGCTTGGGGCTGCTGCGCTGGCAGGTACCCCGCATCCGATAGACCGGCATCAAACCGCTAGCCTGTTGAGATTTGCACGACCAATGCCAAATGCCATGGATGCGGTATCTGCCCGTGATTTCGCCATAGAGTTTTTAGCCGCTGCCGCGATTTGCGCAACCCACCTCTCCCGGCTAGCAGAAGAGATTGTTATCTGGTCTACAGACCGGTTTGGTTTTATCAGCCTGTCAGATGCGTTTACTACCGGCTCGTCTATCATGCCGCAAAAACGCAATCCGGATGCAGCAGAGCTGGTACGCGCCAAGCCCGGGCGCATTATCGGTGATTTGCTGGCCCTGCTAACGGTTCTAAAGGGGCTGCCACTGGCCTATGGCAAGGATATGCAGGAAGATAAGGAACCCGTTTTTGATGCTGAAAGCTCGCTATCTCTTAGTCTGGCGGCAATGACTGGCATGATAGCTGACCTTACCGCCCATCCAGAAGCGATGCGGGCGGCCCTTGAAAAAGGCCATCCCACCGCTACTGATTTGGCAGATTATCTGGTGCGGGTTCTGAATATGCCGTTCCGCGATGCCCATCACGTAACGGGCAAGCTGGTCGCGCTTGCCGATCAGCAGGGATGCGCACTCGATGGGTTGTCTCTGGCCGATATGCAGGCGATTGAACCGCGTCTGGAGGCTACTATTTTTGAGGTGTTATCCATAGATTCAGCCTTGCAGGCACGCGACAGTTTTGGTGGCACCGCCCCTGCAGAAGTCGCGGCCCATATCAAAGCAGCACGCGCTGCCTTTTTAAAGAACACTTAAACCTGTAATCAGGTAGACGGAGCTCATTATGATACGAATTCTATGCGTCATAGCCGCGCTAACAATGATGACAGCCAGCCTTGGTGCATGCGGTAAACGAGGAGAGCCGCAACGACCATCTGAAGTTGCCGCAGATCCAGCAAGCTAGGGCCGATTAGATTTATGACAGAGATTCATCGTAATTCGGCTGGTGAGCTGATGATTTCGGGAACGCCGGCAGCCGCGCTGGCGGCTGAATTTGGCACGCCGCTTTATGTCTATTCCGGAGATGGTTTTGCCGCGCATTACCGCGCCTTTTGTGCCGCGCTAAGCAGCCTTGATACAAATGTGCATTATGCGGTTAAGGCAAATTCTGCCCTGGGCATTCTGGGCCTGCTGGCCCAGCATGGGGCGGGTGCAGATATTGTCTCTGGCGGCGAGATGCAAAAATGTCTGGCAGCCGGTATTCCGGCCGAGCGGATTGTTTTTTCCGGGGTGGGTAAATCAGACACAGAAATCCGGCAAGCCCTAGAGGCCGGGATTGGCCAAATTAACGCAGAATCAGCCGCTGAATTGCATCATATTAGCGCCATCGCATCCGAAATGGGCGTTACCGCACCGGTTGCGTTGCGGGTGAATGTGAATGTTGATCCAGGTAGCCATGCGAAAATATCAACTGGCCAGCGTTCAACAAAATTCGGTATTCCGGTTGCAGATGGCGAAGCCGCATCCCTATATCGGCAGATGGCGCGCGATGCGGCGATTCGGCCTGCTGGTCTAGCTGTGCATATCGGATCGCAATTGACCGATCTGGCCCCGTTTGAAAAAGCCTATCTAGAGCTATTAGAGCTGGCAGACAGTCTGCGTGATGAGGGCTTTGAGGTACCGGTTCTGGATTTAGGGGGCGGTCTGGGCATTGATTATCATGGCGAACAGCTGCCTGATTTTGCAGCCTATGGCGCGCTGGTTACCCGCATTTTCAGCAATCGCGGCTACCAGCTAGGATTTGAGCCTGGCCGCGCGATTGCCGCGGATAATGGCCTGTTATTGACCAGAACCCATTATATCAAACAAGGAGAGGACAAGCGTTTCATTATTGTTGATGGCGCGATGAATGATCTTATCCGGCCTACCCTGTATGAAGCCTATCACCGCATTGAGCCGGTAGTGGATAAAGGCCCGGGCCGCGGTATGGCAGATATTGTGGGCCCGGTATGCGAGACTGGCGATTATCTGGGACAGGGCCGGGATATGCCAGATATTGGTGAAGGTGATCTGCTAGCGGTATTTTCTACAGGCGCTTATGGGGCGGTAATGATGTCAACCTATAACACGCGGCCAAAAGCAGCAGAAGTGATGATATATCAAGGCAAGGTGCATCTGCTGCGCCGCCGCCGCACTATTGAAGAATTGCTGGCAGCAGAAGAAAACCCGTTTGCTTAAGAACCGCCCGGTCTGCGGGCGCAATGCGGCATGCTGACGGCCTGAAGGTCAGGGATATTCCTTATCGCATCAGAGGTTCTGGCAACAGATCTACCTGTATCTCTGCACTATGGGCGTCACTCACTTCTTTTTGAATGAAGAAATTGGTTGTTTGCCCTGCGGCGATAAAGGCATCCTCAGGGACAAGCTTTTCGCTGGCCAGGAGGGTGTTATCTTCGCTAACCACCTGCATCAGAAGTGGGGCTGCATGTGCGGTAAAGCTGTCAGAATTAAATATCTGGCCGCGCACCCGCAATAAATTCCCCTGATAGGTTGCCTGCAGATTTTGAATTTTCAATATGTCCAGATTTGGCTCTATGGTCAGCCCGGCTCCGTTAAAAGAGGGTATCAGGCTTGGAAAGGCTGCGGTAAGAGGCGCCCGGAAAGAAAATAAGGTGCCGCTTATCAGCATAACAAATAACAGCAGCGCGGTGGGCAGACGCAATTTTTGTATCACATCCCAAACAGCATTTCGTGGCGGCGGCGCGGATTTCCCCAAGCCCTCAACATGCCAGATATGCGCGCATACCGAACACCGAACCTGTTGTCCGTTTGGCGCTACCGCGGCATTATCGATTCGGAAAATGGTCTTACATTTCTCACATGTCAAAAGCATTAACATATCCACCTGTCTTAGCGCTTTCTTCCTCTTAGCCGATGTTTGATTAAGTGGCTAGCGGTTTTTGCCTCGCAGGGGCGGGAGCGCAAATGGCTGCAAAAATTTCAGCCAGCCCCGGTTCCCACAGGAAACTGGCTTTGCTATCAGCCCTTTTAACGTTATTATTTATCCTTAATGCGAGATAGCATCAGGCAGGGCAGATTTATGAACAGGTCAACACTAAAAAAGCAGCTAGGTACCGGCCTTGCCGTGCTGTTTTTTTCCTTGTTTGGCTTTCTGGCCTGTGTTCAGCATTTCGCCCTTACCCTGCCGCAAAAACCCCCTTTGGCCGCCAGCCTTACAGATGGTTTGGTGGTTGCGACAGGGGGGCAGTCGCGGATTATCGAAGGGCTTCGCCTGATAGAGCAGGGCGCCTCTATGCGTATGCTCATCACCGGCGTGGGCAAGGGCATTTCAAAATCCAGCCTGACCGAAACCTTTGCCAAATCTGCCCGCCAGAAAGCTATTTTTGCCTGTTGTGTTGATTTGGATGCCACCGCCATTGATACAAAAGGCAATGCGATAGCCGCCCGCAACTGGGCACAAACCCATCAGCTATCCAGCCTGTCACTGGTGACTGCCAATTATCATATGCCGCGAGCCTTGCTGGTTTTTCAGCGTATTCTGCCAGATATGACAATCATACCCCTGCCGGTAAGCCCGCCTGATTTGCAACCTGTTCACTGGTATGCAAACTGGCCAACCGCCAAGCTGTTGATGCGCGAATATGCTAAATATCTGGTTGTTTTAATATTCAGCTAGCAGATGAAAAGCAGCTTATGAATCCTGACCTGCATCAATGATAGAACGGCGGATATCCCGGGTGCGGTTGAACAGCTCAAACAGCTTATCACCTTCCTGCCACCTTATCGCGCGTTGCAGATAGGTTAAATCTTCGGAAAAACGCTGCATCATCTCCAGCACCGCTTCATCATTATTCAGAAAAACATCTCGCCACATGGTCGGGTCTGAGGCTGCGATGCGGGTAAAATCGCGAAAGCCTGATGCAGAAAACCGAATCACATCATTTTTTAAATCTTGCTCCAAATCAACAGCGGTGCCGACAATGGTATAAGCGATAAGATGCGGTAAATGCGAGGTAATGGCCAGCACCCTGTCATGATAATCAGCCGTCATCTGCTCGCACATCGCGCCCAGACCCGCCAGCAACGCCTCCAGTGCGGCAACTTTTTCCGGCTCAGCCCCATTTGGCAGAACAAGCCAGTAGCGCCCCTCAAACAGCGAGGGAAAACCTGCCGCCGGGCCAGAAAATTCAGTGCCAGCCAGCGGATGGCCCGGAATAAAATGACACCCTTCAGGGATTAAATCCTTGGTATCGCGGATTACAGAACGCTTTGTTGAGCCTGTATCTGTTACCACACATCCTTTGGCCAGATGCGGGGCGGCAGCGGCCATAACCTCTGCCATCGCACCTACCGGTACCGCCATCACCACAAGCCCGGCTCCTGCCACCGCTTCGCTGAGTTCATCTTCAATCCGGTCGCCGATAGATAGCGCGCGCGCCTCTTCACGAGCCTCCGGATTCTTGTCATAAAGACTCACCGAAAAAGGCAGCTTTTTATGCTTTATCGCCAGGGCAAAAGAGGCCCCAATAAGGCCAATGCCAATAACAGCGATTTTGTCTGAGATAAATTGATGCGGCACAATACTGGCTCCGATTACTCTGGCTGACCCTCGCGCTGCATCAGCGCGATAAAGGCATCTTTGACGATTTCCATTTCCTCGTCTGTTCCAATCGACATCCGTAAATAGTCATTTAGCCCATAAGCGCCCATTGCCCGTAGCAAAATATTTCGGCTAGAGAAAAACTGTTCAGCCTCTGCTGCGGTAACCCCTTTTTCAGGGTCAAAGCGCATCAGAATAAAATTCGTTTGTGATGGTAAGACTTCCAGACCTAACTGTGCCAGAAAATCTGGCAGAACCGCTATCCATTTTTGATTATGCGCGATCGATTTTGCTTGAAATTCTGTATCCTGAACCCCCGCAATACCGGCAAGCACAGCTGCCTGATTGACCGAAAATGGCCCCCGAATAGAGGCAAGGGTAGTCAGGATTTCAGGCGGACAATAGGCCCACCCCAACCGCAAACCTGCCAAGCCATGCAGTTTGGAGAAGGTGCGGGTCATCACTACATTATCATTTTCCTCGACCATTCTGGCAGCCACATCTGAAAATCCGTCTTCAAGATATTCTGCATAGGCCCAGTCCAGAACCAGCAAAATATGTGGCGGTAAATTTTTATGCAGGCGCTTTACTTCCTGCATCGAAATCATCGTGCCTGTTGGGTTGTTTGGATTTACCAGAAACAGGATTTTCGTCCGTGCGCTCACCGCCGCCAGCAAATTATCCACGCTGACCGTCATATCCACATCTGGTGCTTTTACCGAAATGCCACCGGCGATTTGGGTTGCCTGCGGAATGACCAGAAACGCATATTCGCTCATCACCACCTCATCACCTGGCTCCAGATAAGCCATGGTCAAAAGACTGATAAGCTCGTCAGAGCCGTTCGATGTGAGAATACGGCTGGCCTCAAGATGATAGCGTGCTGCAATCGCCTCATTCAGAAGATGATCCTGAATAGCAGGATAACGAGCCGGATCAATCGCCGTATTTTGCAACGCTTCCAGCGCCTTTGGCGAGCATCCCAGCGCCCCTTCATTAGCAGACAGCCTTATCAACCGCCCAGCAGAAGCCGCCCCGAAAGAGGGTCTGTAGGACAGCATGGAAGCGATAGCCTGTTTTGGCTGAGGTGCGGTCATATCTGAATCACTTTATTCTGTGTCTCTTTATTCTGTATTCTTTATTCCGGGTCGGGGCGAAGAGGCGTGCAATAACCCAGCAGACGCACCCCGGATATCTTCTCATAGCGGGAAAGTTCTGTAATCTCAATTCTATTTCCATCCTGATGGTAAAAAACGCCTCTATCCCCATCTGCCTGTTCAGCCGGAGGCCGCGCGATTATCCAGCCCTCAATTTCTGCCTGTTTGCCCGTATCAGAGACAGGCGATACCAAAGGCAGGCGGGCGATGACCATTGCGGTTTCATCTTCCCCAAGCCGGGGCGCAAGATCCGATAGCTCTGATGGAGAGACCAGCAAGATATCTGCTTTTTTGGCTGCCAGAGCCTGTAGCCCTGCATCGGCGCTATCAAAGCTTTCCAGATTCAACTGCCCTGCTGAAAAATTAGTTGCGATATCGCGCATCTGCAAGCTGGCAGCGATAGTGAAGTTCGGACGTTGCTCGGCAATGCTGGAGGAGATAATCGCCCGCCAGACAATAGGAATAAGAGGCTGAAGCCCTGCAGGCGCATCTGCCAGCAACCTGCTCAGCAGCTGGGCTTCGCGTGCAGGTCTAAAGATATGACCATTATCTGTTTTTGCCGCGCTGACTTTACGCGAGAGTTCCAGCCGGGCGGTGAGCATTTCAACCAATTGGCTGTCCAGCGCATCAATTTGCTTTCGCAGGTCAGCTAAAATATCTGCCATAGCGGCCTCACTTATCACCTGATTACTTTATCAAAAAGGGTTATGGATGCCTATTTTTCGGCGATATCGCACCTGCAGGCTGCCTTACAATAAACTGCCTGACACGGTGCCGCAATGCTGGGTTAGCCTGTTGATAAGGAGAATAGAGTTTTTTTGTCGCCCGGATCATCAAAACACCGCCAAACATTGGCCAAATAAACCGGCCCAGGCGGTTAAGCTTGACACGCACCCCATTTGGCAGCCCCAGCGCAAAGGAAGGCAGGCATAAAGATGGCCGGGATGCCGCAACCTCAAACCTGGCCTGTTCCAGCTGGCGTATAATCTGTCGGCGACTAAAGGGCCGGCCCTGACCAAAGGGGGTTTTTTCGGTGCGGGCCAAAAATCCGCGCCGATGCGGGACAATCAGAACCAGCTCGCCACTGCCCCGCAGACACCGCCATGCCTCATCCAGAAACCCCTGCTGATCGCGGACATGTTCCAGCGCATGTATCACCAATATCCGGTCACACATCTCTGAAGCCAGTGGCCAGGCCGCGCTATCTATGCTGGCCACGGTAATGCCGGCTGGCCCCTGCCAAGCAAGCGCGCCTGTCTCGGCCGGCATCAACACCGCTGGTAAGGCTGCTGTCTCTAGCAACGCAAAAGGAAACCCGACCGCCACCTTTTCTATCTGCCCGGCAGAAGCCGCCCCGTGCTGAGGATCTGTCCAGATAGTCTGCATCTGCTGGAGGTCCTGATGCAAAAGCATACTGACAAACGCCCCTTCAGGACGTCCGTAAAAAGCCTCAATTTCAGCAACATCAACACTCATGGTGATATCTGTCCCGCATGCCTTTTGATTTTTTCCTATAGTTTTACCGGCTCAAAATAACATGCCCGCCAAAGGGCGCCAATGATAAGGCCAATAAACCCTGAGACGCAAATGCGCTATTTTCCCTGCCAGCATCAATTTTATTGCATCGCAAAAAATTATACTTTTTTCTTTGCATTAACATCAAAAATGTTTATTGCATTGCACCATATTCCGGCTATTGGAGCTACTTTTTTTGAATATTATTAAAAAATATGCGAATCGCCGCCTCTATAATGTTGCTACCTCCAGCTATATCACCTTGAGCGAGCTGGCAGAGATGGTGCGTTGCGGCGAGAAGGTCGAAATACGTGATGCGAAAACCGGACAAGACCTGACCCGTCCAACTCTGGTTCAGGTGATTCTAGAGGTTGAGCAGGAAGGCCATCAAATGTTGCCTGTTGATGTGCTGTGCCAGATTATCGCTGCCTATAAAAGCCCGATTGAGCCGTTATTATCGCGCTATCTGGAACGCACAATGGCCTCTTTCACACGCCTGCATCCTCTGGCCAGTCAGGCGCTGGAAACATCACTGGATGCGATCAGCCAAAACCGTGAGTTTGCCGCAAACACTCCGGCTGAACCCACCGCCAATATGCCTGCCAGCCATGACATCATCAAAGAATTACGCGATGAGATGGAAACTCTGAGAGGCCGGCTAGAATCTATCGAAAAATAGCCTTTCAGGCAAAATGCCTGAAAAATTAATCCATTAAAAGCTATGAGCGTGCTTAAGAATTGGGCGGCGCATGGAGCGAGGAAAGCTGATAAGCGGCCTCTGCAACATCCTTGTACACATCTGGCTTTGCGGTGCGAACCGACAGCCCATACACGCCTGGCATCGCCGCGAGCGTATCAAAAATTGTCCGCGCCAGAGTTTCTTGCAAATCAAAATGGCGTGAGGTGGCGATTCGAATCACATGCTGGTGAATATCGTCATAATTCACAGCCTGATCAATATTATCTGCATCCGGCTCAGCATGAATATCCAGCAACACCTCGACATCCACAGTAATCCGTTGCGGGGTCTCGCGTTCAAAATCGTGAATCCCGATAGAACAGGTTACTTCAATGCCATTTAGCAGAAATCGTCGTGATAGGGGAGTGATCATATTTTAAGCCTCAAGAAACGCTACGTCACGTGCCGGCGGCCGCAAATGTGCCCCGCCATCCAGAATTACTACTTCTCCAGTCATAGATGAAGCAGAAAGTAATAACCGCATTGCAGCGACAATTTCTGCTATCGTCGCGCCCTGACCCAGCAGATTTCGCTTATGCGATTTTTCAAATTCTGCCTGACTTTGCCCACCGGAAGGTAAAACAATGCCGGGGGCAATCGCATTTACCCGCAAACGAGGCGCATAGGCCTGGGCAGAAATCTGGGTAAGAGCATGCGCGGCGGCTTTCGACAGGGTATAGCTGAAATAATCCGGATTAATCCCAAAAAGCTTGGCATCCAGCATATTTATTACACAGCCTGTCCTCTCCTCTGGCAATTGCTGATACAGGGCTTTGGTCAGCAAGGCTGGCGCGCTGAGATTTACCGCCATATGCTGGGCAATCAGCTCTGGCGATACGCTGTCGGCACAATCATAGGAAAATAAAGACGCATTATTGATAACAGCGGTAACTGGCCCGGAATGGCTAGCCGTTGCCATTAACGCATCCGGAGCATCAGCCAGGCTGAGATCAGCAGAAATCGGTGTAACCCTGTATCCCTTATCTGTCAGGGTAGCGCACAGCGCTTCGGCTTCTTGCTGCCGATTATTATAATGCAGCACCACCTCCCAGCCATCACTGGCCAGCGCCGTTACCAACGCTGCCCCAATGCGCCTAGCAGCGCCAGTTACCAGAATTTTTCCCTGTTTTTGTATCTCTTGCATGTATCGCTCAGCCCCATTTTCATATCTTCAGCTGGCAAATTTTTCGCTTGCCATAGATGTTTCTTATACTGCACGCCTGAGGATTCTGGATGAATGGCCTGATTAAAACATCGCTATCTTAACAAATGCAGGCGTTAGAGATACGGGACTTGCCAGTGCGGCGCAATACCGGTTTGGGCAATCACCTGATCGGCATTATGATCACGCAATAAACCATACCGGGTGACCAAAATTGTTTGCAGCCCAAAGGCCAGCCCGCCCAAAATATCGGTATGCAAACTATCGCCAACCATGGCAATGCGCCCCTTATCCAGGGTTCTGCCTGCACGGGCGCATAAACGCTGATAGGCCAGCGTAAAGGCAAGGGGATGCGGCTTGCCAAACCATACAGGGCGCAAGGCAAGCTGTTGCATCGCACGGGCCATCCAATAGGCTGGCTCGGCGGTAAATCCATCTGGATGCGGGGCAGTTAAATCCGGATTGCCCACTAAAACCGGGCGCATCCTTGTGTGCAAGCTCCTCTCAAATTCGGCCTGATGCGCTTCACTCCAGCCAGAACTGCCTAACAGGGCAAATCCTTCCGTGCCTTCCAGTTCTGCCGCGCTGATAGCTTTCAGGCCTGCAACCTTGTCTGGCGGGGTCACCGTGTTATCCAGCGCCACCCAGCCTGAAAGAGAGGGCATATCCTGCAAATGCGCTTGCAAGGCATCGCGGCTGGAAATCACCTCTGCCTCACCCAGCGGCAATCCCCACCCCTGATATTTCCGGGCAGAAACAGTAGAAGGATGACTGGCCCCATTGGTAAGCACGATGACATCCACGCCCTTTTTCTGTGCTTCTGCCAGCAAGGTTTCAATGCCGGGTATCGTCTGAAAACCCACATTAATAACGCCAAATCCATCCAGGATAAGCGCGTCAAATTCATCCAGTAAATCCACCAGCCTTGCCGCATGTCTGTTGGCACCCGGGTTCGCCTTTGGCAATAATGGGCGCAAGGCTTCATAAAGAGCCAATGCGCTATCTGCGGTGATTTGATCTGGTTCAGGAAGACGAAGCGTCTGAAGAGAAGTAAGATCTGTCATGGCCCTGAAGATAACCAGATGGCTTGCCAATTGCCAGTGAATATCTATCTCGAAAGACAGTTGGGTTGTAAAAAAGGGTTCAAGGGTGATGCAGGCAGAGATTATCATAATTGGTGCTGGCGTAGCCGGGCTGATGGCAGGCAGAAGGCTGGCAGCGGCGGGACTGGATGTTTTGATCCTCGATAAGGGTCGGCGCATTGGCGGGCGAATGGCCAGCCGCCGGGAAGCCGGACTGCTATTTAACCATGGCGCCCAGTTTGTAACCGCCCATAGCTCCATCTTTGCAGAGATATGCGCGGACGCCGCCAAAGAAGGGATCATGAAAATCTGGCTGGCAAGCGGGCGCGATGCCGCCTATAGCGGACAGCCTTCGATGCGGGATATTGCCAGCTTTATTGGCGCTGACTTGCCTGTCCATCAACAAATAGAGATTGAGGAAATCCACAAGCTGGATACAGGCGGCTTTACCCTGCAGGCAAAAAATACCGACGCCTATCACTGTCAGCACCTTTTGATAACCGCCCCTGCCCCGCAAACAAAACGCCTGTTACAGGGCCTGTCTGCGAAGCTGGCAGAAAGTGCCGATAGCGCGGAATATGCACCTTGCTGGACGGTTATGGCCGGGCTGGACAAGATGCCAGAGGGATTACAACCTGTCCTCAGCAATACCGATATTATTGGCTGGGCCAGCTGTGAGGCGAGCCGGCCTGGCGCACCCGCTTCCGGGGCGATAACCATCCAGGCCTGCGCGGCCTATTCGGGTGAATTTCTGGAATCTGCACCTGAAATCGTGATAGCAGACTTGCTGGCTGCCTTTGCCAAACAACAGAATAATCTGCCTCTGGAATGGGTCTATCACCGCGCGCATCGCTGGCGCTTTGCCAAGGTGATGCACCCCGCCAGCCCGGACGCCCCCTTTATGGAACATATCGGCGAGAATATCGTAGCGGTCGCAGGCGACTGGCATCCTGTATCTGCCTCGCCGGACAGGCCCGCTAGCGGGGGCCGCGCCGAAGAAGCGGTGCTATCTGGCTATCGTGCCGCAAATGAGATGCTGGCATATTTAGCGAATCCAGGCTGAGGTGATAAAGGCCGAAAATGCCTCACACCAGATGATGACAGCATCATGATCTGCGATATCCACCCCGTCTGGAACCCTAACCGAGAAATTCTTATAGGCTTTGATGGGGGCGATTTGCAGCGCGTCTGACCTGGCTGCCAGAAATCCATCGCGCGTGGTATATTGCCCTTTGGTCAGATGTAGACGGTAATCCGGGCCAGGCGCTATCGAACCATCCAGCCAGATGCGTTCCTCGCTGACATAAATG
>JBMZFK010000003.1:28602-33595 GCA_049615365.1 Puniceispirillaceae bacterium (SeqCode) | reverse complement strand
TATATCAAAAAAGATGGTATTTTGAGTTTAGCAATTAATGGCAAGAGCGTTGGCCAAGCGGGGCTCTGGCCAAATGGTGCCGGAGCCGAAGAATCATTGAATTGGCTAAAAAATAATTTGGCAGAACATCGAATCCAATTAAAGCCTAATGATATTGTTTTAGCTGGAACAGCGTTAGGATTGTATCCTGTAAAAAATGGGGATGCGGTTTTGGTTTGCGTTGACGACCAGCCTGCAGTCAGTTGCTCAGTTAAAATTTGATTACAAAAAAGGGTGCTGATTTATTAAGAGTTTGGCGCGCTCGGGAAGATTCGAACTCCCGACCCCTAGATTCGTAGTCTAGTGCTCTATCCAGCTGAGCTACGAGCGCGCAAGCCGCAATGCAAGGATTTGCATAGGTAACAGAGCCGGACAATAATCCACCATATCGCCTATGTCCAGCCCAATTATCTGTAGCAGGCGAAATTTAGGTTCACTATCGCAGATATCCTTTTGTCGGCTGACAAGCGGGTAATCTTGCCACCCTTAAAGCTGTCAATTCTGGCAACTGGCATTTAGGCAGGCTGAGGGATTGGACAGCGCCCTAAATTTCGGTATACAAGGTTTGTTACAGGGGTGCATAGCCAAGGGTATTTGCGCTCATCCGGCCTGTTTTAGTGGCAGCAAAAAAATGAACAGCCTGAAGTAAAGGTGATATAAGCTATGTCCTATGATGAGAATAAGAATTTTCCGGTTTCATGGGAAGAATTGCATCGTAATTCAAAAGCGTTGGCATGGCGGCTGTTGGAGCTGGGGCCATTCACCGGTATTGTTGCCGTGACAAGAGGCGGTCTGGTACCAGCTGCGATTGTCGCAAGAGAGCTGGAAATACGGCATATTGAAACAGCCTGCCTGTCTTCCTATCAAGCGCAGGATCGCGGTCAGGTTGAAATTATCAAAGCCCCTGAACAAGCCGGCGATGGCACAGGCTGGCTGATTATTGATGATTTGGTTGATACAGGCGAGACAGGCAAAGTGCTGCGCCAGATGATGCCCAAGGGGCATTTTGCAACAGTCTATGCAAAACCAAAGGGCAGGCCGGTAGTCGATACATTCATTACTGAAGTATCGCAGGATACATGGATTTTCTTTCCCTGGGATCTGGAGCCTCGCCCGTCTGTGCCAATCGTGGAAACACGCTAGTCAGCCCGAGTATCAGCCCTATCGTCTGTCCCTTTACCAGCAGCTTGAGCACAATATCGGTATTGGTATGCGTCTGAAAGCCCAGATATAATATCGCTGTGATAAGCACAGCCCAGAGCAGACTGGCAATTGCAAAAATATGAAAATGCGTTCTCATGTTTCTTTCTTTGAAAAGCAGGTAAAAGCGCTGGCGTTGCGCGAGCTAACCCAAAAATATTACACCCTAGCTTAAAGCAATTTAGAATTGGGCAAAACCACACCCAATTTGTGTTTGCAGTTATCCCTGTGAAAAAGATTGACATTTCCAGCCAGAATGCCTAAGAACTCAAACTGAATTATAGAAGAATTTATTTGAAGAAAGAAAGGGCGCGGTTATGAAACGCACCTATCAGCCCAGTGTTTTGGTTCGCAAGCGCCGTCATGGCTTTAGATCAAGAATGGCAACCGTTGGCGGTCGCCGGGTGATTCAGGCCAGACGCGCAAAAGGTCGTGCACGTCTGTCTGCCTAAGCCGCACTGGCCATCACAAAAGGGGCAGGCAGATATTTTGCCTGCCGGAAATTGATGGCGAAAGCCCCTAATCAAATCACCAGGAATCAGCGTCGCTTGCAAAAGCGGGGCGATTTTTTGCGTCTGCAGTATAAGGGCGTGAAACAGGTCATGCCAGCCTTTATCCTGCAGGCAGGGGCAAGTCCGCACCAGCTGCCCCAGATTCGCATAGGCTTTACAGCATCAAAAAAAATAGGCAATGCGGTTTGCCGAAACCGCGCCAAACGCCGCTTGCGCGCGCTGGCAACTTCAGCCCTTCTCCCGGCCTCACGCCCCAATACAGATTATGTATTGATTGCCCGGCATTCTATTTTGCGGGCCAGCTTTGCACAGCTGGAAGCAGACTTGCGCTCGGCCATGCTGTCAGTTCATAAAAAACTGGAACATCCGCCGCAAAAAAAGCCAATCCGGAAAATAGGGGGATCTGGCAAATGAAAACAGACCTTCCTCGGCAAAACCCGTCACGGGGCGGGCTTCACAAGCTGGCCATCTGGCTGTTGTTGATACCTATTTATGGCTATCGCTATTTTATTTCGCCGCTTTTAGGGGTAAATTGCCGGTTTTCACCTTCCTGTTCAGACTATGCAAAGGATGCGATAACCCGACATGGGGCATTGCGTGGCGGGCTGTTAACCGTTAAACGTATTCTAAAATGTCATCCGTGGGGCGGGTCAGGATATGACCCGGTGCCATAATAATATCTGGCAAGTCTCAAGGGCTTGGCTCTGGGCGTGCTCGCCCACTAAATCTAGTTAAGGAAGAAGTATAAGATCATGACGCCTGAAACGAAGAATATGATCGCTGCCATGTCCCTGTCTCTGGCGATTTTGATAGGCTGGCAAATTTATTTCGTAGAACCTGAGTTAGAAGCGGATAGAGCGGCTTATGAAGCTCAGCAGCTCGCCCAAAAGCAGGCCCAGCTCGATGGCCAGAATATTCCGCAGCCACAATCTGGCAGTGCAGGCTCTACCGCCAGCCAGTCTCTGGTAGAGACTGCCGATACAGGCGAGCGGCTGGAGATTACCGCCCCTCTTGTAACCGGCTCTATCTCTACGATGGGCGGGCGAATTGATGATCTTATCCTGACTAGCTATTTTCAGACATTAGAGGCAGATTCAGACCCTATTCGCCTGTTAAGCCCGTTTGATTCTGAAAGACCCTATTTTGCGGAATTTGGCTGGGTAAATGCCGCTGGCCAGACACTCGCCCTGCCTAATTCCAAAACGGTTTGGCAGACTGAAAGTAATGGGCTAACCCCCGATACGCCGCTTGTTCTGCGCCATGATAATGGTCAAGGGCTGGTATTTGAACGCCGCATAGAAATTAATAATGATTACCTGATCACCGTGACGCAGAGCGTGACCTCCAGCCTGGATGGGGCGGTGAGCTTAAATCCTTATGGCCTTATCCGCCGCAATGGCACGCCCGCCACTTCGGGCCTGTATATCCTGCATGAAGGCCCGCTTGGCGTATTTGATGAAACGCTGAACGAGCAGGATTATGATGATCTGCGTGATGCAGGTGCAGAAGGCATTGTCATTGAAACAGAAGAAAATGGTGGCTGGATAGGCATTACCGATAAATATTGGCTGGCGGCGCTGATGCCGGTGCAAAACCGGCACGCGCTTTATTCGATGCGGGCGCTGGGCGCTACAAGAGATACCTATCAGACAGATTTTCTAGGCGATGCACAGACGCTGAATCCGGGCCAGACTATCAGCTGGCAGACCAATATGTTTGCAGGTGCAAAACGGGTTGCGCTTCTGGATAAATATAGCCAGGAGCTAAAAATTGCGAATTTCGATTTGGCGATTGATTTTGGCTGGTTCTATTTTCTGACCAAGCCGTTTTTCTATGCGGTTAGCTGGTTGAACGGGTTGCTTGGCAATTTTGGTCTGGCGATTATTGCCTTTACGATTTTGGTTCGTTTGGTGCTCTTCCCGCTAGCCAATAAATCCTATAAATCCATGGCACGGATGCGCGATTTGGCCCCGAAGGTGAAAAAGATGCGCGAGGATATCGGCGATGATAAAACCCGGCTAAATCAGGAAATGATGGCGCTATATAAGCGGGAAAAGGTGAATCCAGCCGCAGGGTGTTTGCCTATTTTGCTGCAGATTCCGGTGTTTTTCGCGCTGTATAAAGTGCTGTATGTGTCTATTGAAATGCGCCATGCGCCATTTTATGGCTGGGTTCAGGATTTATCTGCGATCGATCCAACCTCGATTTTCAATCTGTTTGGCCTGTTGCCCTATTCTGTAGATTTCATGCCGCAATTCCTGTCTATCGGTATCTGGCCGATTTTGATGGGTATCAGTATGGCTATTCAGATGCGTTTAAACCCGCCGCCACCTGATCCTATTCAGGCAAAAATCTTTCAGTGGATGCCGGTATTTTTTACCTTCCTTCTGGCCGGTTTCCCGGCGGGTCTGGTGATCTATTGGACATGGAACAATACCCTGTCTATCGCCCAGCAATGGTGGATTACTAAAACCATCCAGAAACAAAGCCAGCAGAGCTAGCTGATGGAAGAGGCGGCGCCGGATAACAATCTGGATGCGTTTACTGGCGAGCAGCTGGAAAAAGGGCGGCTGCTGTTTGCAGGTGAATGCCATTTTATCGCAGCCTCAAATTCGCTGGATAATCTGCCGCCTCTTGGCTTGCCTGAAGTTGCGTTTGCCGGGCGCTCCAATGTCGGGAAATCCTCGCTGGTGAATGCGCTGACCGGACGGCGGACGCTGGCCAGGTCCTCGCAAACACCAGGGCGCACCCGCCAGCTTATTTTCTTTTCTCTGGCAAACCGCCTGCAATTAGTGGATTTGCCCGGATATGGTTATGCCAAAGCGCCAAAGACAGATATTAAAGCCTGGACCAAATTGACCCGGCAATTTCTGAGTGGCCGGCAAAGTTTGCAACGGATGTTTTTGCTGATTGATGCGCGGCGCGGTGTCAGCCCGGCAGATGAAGATATGATGAAGCTGATGGATGAAGCTGCTGTGCCATGGGCCGCGGTGCTGACAAAGATGGACAAGGTAAAGCTCGGCGAGCAAACGGCGGTAACAGAAAAAACAACCGAGAAAGTAAGCCGGCATGTCGCTGCCTATCCACATGTCTGGACAACTTCCTCTGAAACGGGATTTGGTATCGAAAATTTGCGCGCCCATCTGGCCTATTATTGTCTGGACTAGAAAGGGCCGTTCATCATAAGAGGCCATGGCCATAAAAAGGCTTGTCTGGAAAAAGGCTTGTCTGGTGTTTATCTG
>JBMZFK010000003.1:0-28502 GCA_049615365.1 Puniceispirillaceae bacterium (SeqCode) | reverse complement strand
CAGCTTTATTATAGTTAGGCAAATAGCTGGTAAGGCGCTTAAACTAACGGGCTGTGAGCTTGCAGCGCACATCACTATTATCGCAATATTAGAGCACAGAACGAGACGTTACAATGACATCGCAAACTGACGAATGGATGGAAAAGGCAGGCGTATTAATAGAGGCTCTGCCCTATATGCGCCGCTATGGAAACAAGCCGATTGTCGTAAAATTTGGTGGCCATGCTATGGGCGAGCAAGCCTATGTAGACAGCTTTGCTGCGGATATGACCTTGCTGCGCCAAATTGGGGCCCGGCCAGTTGTGGTGCATGGCGGCGGCCCACAAATTGGCGATATGCTGAAAAGGCTGAAAATTGAATCAAACTTTGTGAATGGCTTGCGGGTTACCGATGCGGCGACCATCTCGGTAGTGGAAATGGTGCTGGCAGGGGCGATAAATAAATCGCTGGTTGCCGCGGTGAATATGGCTGGCGGACGGGCGGTTGGCCTGTCTGGCAAGGATGGGCATTTGATCACCGCTAGCAAATTATCCTCTGATGCAGGTAACGCAAACGCCAGAGATAATGACAGCCAGATTGAAAAGGTTGATTTAGGCTTTGTTGGCAAACCAGAAGCGGTGGATCCAAAAGTTATCTCTGCCCTGATGGATGCAGATATGATCCCGGTAATTGCACCAATTGGATCCGGGGCTGATGGCCAGACCTATAATATTAATGCCGACACTGCCGCAGGTGCGGTAGCGGGGGCGATTGGGGCGACCAGATTACTGATGCTAACAGATGTCGCCGGGGTAAAGGATAAGAATGGGGAGCATATCTCGCATCTGACGGTTGGTCAGGCGCGCGGGCTGATCGAAGATGGCACGGTTCAGGGCGGTATGATCCCGAAGGTGGAAACCTGTATTGATGCGGTAGAAAAAGGTGCAGAAGCTGCTGTGATTCTGGATGGCCGCGCCCCGCATGCGGTTTTGGTTGAACTATTTACCGAACATGGCATTGGCACGCTGATTACCCGCGACTAGGCTGGTACTGGCAAAAAGAAGAGGAGAGACCAGATGAAGACTAATCTGGAAAGTTTTGCCCTAGCTGAAATCAAGGATTGGGTGTTTGATCTCGATAATACCATCTACCCGGCTAATTCCAGCTTGTTTCCGCGTGTTGCCGAGAGGATGACAGGGTTCATAATGGACCATTTCAATATGGGCGCCGAAGAAGCCGCTGAAATGAAAACCCGTTTATTCCGGAAATATGGCACGACCATGCATGGGCTGATGCAAGAACATAATATGAAGCCAGATGCGTTTCTGGCCTATGTGCATGAAATAGATTTATCGGATGTTAGCTATGATGCAGATTTGGATAAGTTCATCGCCAGCCTGCCCGGGCGCAAACATATCTATACCAATGGCACCACCCGTCATGCAGATCGGATCCTGGAGGCATTTGGCATTCGCCATCACTTTGATTTTATTTTTGATATCGTTGCCTCTGATCATGTGCCAAAGCCAAATCCGCGCCCCTATCAGACCTTTGTTGAACAAAGCAAGGTTAATCCGCAATCCTGTGTAATGGTAGAGGATATGGCGCGTAATTTAAAACCAGCCGCCGCCTTGGGGATGAAAACGGTTTGGCTGGTAAGCGATCATGATTGGGCGGCAAATGGCGCAGATGAAGATTATGTGCATTATATTTCAGCAGATCTAAAAACATTTCTTGCAGAAATTCATCAGGAAAATCATCGTTAGACCAGGTTTAAAAGGGTAATAATGCGCTATATAATGGGGTGGGTGTAAAAAGCATTGTGAAACCCGAATGAATAATGGGCGAAACCCACATAAAGGAGAAATGAGATGAGCACAGCCGATCTCGAACAGGCGATAGATACCGCCTTTGAAAACCGTGATAGTGTAAATGCACGCACCAAAGGGGAAGTCAGAGACGCGGTAACACAAGCGCTGGCAATGCTGGATAGTGGTCAGGCACGTGTGGCAGAACCGCTTGGCGATCATCAATGGCAGGTAAATCAGTGGCTGAAAAAAGCGGTACTATTATCCTTTCGGTTAAACGATATGGTGGTGATGCCTGGCGGTGCTGTCCATCCAGATGCGGGTGCTTCGGTATGGTGGGACAAGGTTGCGATGAAATTTAGCGGCTGGAGTGATGCAGATTTCACCAAAGCCGGCTTTCGCGCGGTACCCGGATGCATTGTGCGGCATTCTGCGTTTATCGCGCCTTCTGTTGTGTTGATGCCAAGCTTTGTTAATCTGGGCGCCTATGTAGATACCGGAACGATGGTGGATACCTGGGCCACGGTCGGGTCTTGCGCACAAATTGGCAAGAATGTGCATCTTTCCGGCGGGGCGGGTATCGGCGGGGTGCTAGAGCCGTTGCAGGCTGGCCCGGTCATTATCGAGGATGATTGTTTTATCGGTGCGCGTTCGGAAGTTGTTGAAGGGGTGGTTGTAGAGCGCGGCGCGGTTCTGTCCATGGGGGTGTTTATTGGTGCCTCTACCAAAATTATTGATCGCCATACAGGCGAAGTGCATATGGGCCGTGTGCCCGCCTATTCAGTTGTGGTGCCGGGCAGCATGCCAGGCAAGCCGCTGGCAGATGGCTCGCCCGGGCCCTCCCTGTCCTGTGCGGTGATCATCAAACAGGTGGATGAGCGTACCCGCTCTAAAACATCTGTTAATGATTTGCTTCGTGATTAGGGAACAGATACAGGTAGCCTTGCAATGACCGCTCTTTCTTATGCCGTTTGCTTAACACAGGATTTGGTGAAATGCCCTTCGGTAACGCCGGCGGAAGGCGGGGCGCTTGATCTGCTGGAGCAGGTGTTAACAGAGCTTGGCTTTAGTTGTACACGCCTGCCTTTTGGCGAGGACGAGGCCCGCATCGATAATCTGTTTGCCAGGATAGGCAGCGGCCATCCGCATATCGCCTTTGCCGGACATACAGATGTTGTGCCGACAGGGGATGTGGCGGCATGGTCTTGCGATCCCTTTGCTGGAGAGGTGCGTGACGGCCAGATTTATGGGCGTGGTACAGCCGATATGAAAGGCGGCATCGCGGCGTTTGTGGCGGCGGTGAAAACCTATCTTGAAAGCGATAAATTACAGGGCAGTATCAGCCTGATTATTACCGGGGATGAAGAAGGGGAGGCTCGTTATGGTACGGTAAAGATGGTAGAATGGCTGGAGGAAACCGGCCAGCAACCTGACTTCTGTATTGTTGGCGAGCCAACCAACCCGAACGAACTTGGCGAGATGATTAAAAATGGTCGGCGCGGCTCGCTAAGCTGCCGATTGCGCGTGGAAGGGGTACAGGGGCATGTCGCTTATCCGCATCTGGCGAATAATCCGGTACCTGCGTTATTTGCGATGCTGGCACCGGTTAATTCTGCCAAGCTGGATGGCGGTACAGATTATTTTGATCCCAGTACAGCAGAAGTAACCGATATTGAACTTGTCGGCGGGGCCAGCAATGTTATTCCGCAAGCTGCGTCTGCTGCCTTTAATATCAGATTTAATACAGAACATAGTGTAGCGAGTTTGCAAGGCTGGCTGGAGGAGCATTTTGACAGGGTGGCAAGCCAGCACAAGGTTACCTATCAGGCCGATTTTGCCTCTAATGCCTCTCCTTTTATAACCGAGCCTGGCGTGCTGACCACCAGGATGCAGGCCGCTATAAGCCGTCTGACCAACAAACAGGCCAGCCTGTCTACAACAGGTGGCACCTCGGATGCACGCTTTATCTGCAAGATCTGTCCAGTGGCAGAGTTTGGGCTGGTGGGTCAGACCATGCATAAAATTGACGAGCATGTAGCGATAGCAGATATTGACCAGCTTGCAGCTATCTATGCTGAAATGCTGGCAGAACTGGATACAGAATAATGGCAGAAACAAACCCGCCAAAAGTGACAATTATGACCAGTCTTATCGCCGCTTTTGATGTGATTGCAGGACGGGTGAAGGTAGAGAATGCGTTTGATTTCTCGCCAGCGACTTTCTGGCAGGCGATTTTGGCCAGCTGGGGTTTTGGGCTATTTATGGCCTTGCCTTTTGCCCATTTAGGCGTTCATTTTCTGGCGCTTTACAGTGTCAGCTCGCTGGTCTCTTTGCTGTTATACGCGCTGATTGTCTGGCATATGCTGGTATGGTGGAAGCGCGAGGATAAATATCTGCGCTTTATGGTGCCGTTTTTCTGGCTATATGCGTTGCAGATTGTGCTGTTTGGTCTGGTAACTGTAATTATGTTTATGACCAATATCGTGTTGTTGCAGCTGGTGATATTGCCTGTGGCGATTTGGGTGCTGGTGTGTCAGTTTCGAATTGCCCGTAACCAGCTAGATCTGGGCTTTGGTGCGGCTATCGGCCTAGTTCTTGGCCGTTTTGGTGTGGATATGGTTGTCGGCACCATAGGCGGGCTGCAAAGCACCCTCTCGCTTAGCTAAACATCTGGCTAAATAATGGGCTGAAAAGTGGGCTGAAAAACAGCCCCTGTTTTGTGCGGTTCTAGCCAAGCTTGTTTTCAGGATAAATAATGTCGGTAAGATACAGCCCCTGCGGCGGGGCGGTGGGGCCAGCTTTGGCACGGTCTTTTGCGGCCAGGGCTGTGCTGACATTTTCTGGCTGCCATTTTCCTGCACCGACAAGGGCAAGAGTGCCGGTAAAATTGCGAACCTGATGATATAAAAAAGAACGGGCGCGCGCTCTGATATGCACTTCATCCCCCTCGCGGCTGACGCTCAGGCTATTCAGGGTGCGCAGCGGTGAGTTTGCCTGACAACCAGTTGCCCGAAAGCTGGTAAAATCATGGTGGCCGACCAGCTGTTGTGCCGCCTCGTGCATAGCCTGTACATCCAGCGGGGTGCGATGATGCCATAGCTGATGACGCCGCAGCGATGAAGGGGTGCGCCTGTCCAGAATACGATAAAGATAGCCGCGATCAATGGCATCAAAACGGGCGTTAAAATCTGTTCCTACCGGACTGGCAGATAACACGCTAATCTGGTCATTTTCCAGCCAGGCATTCAGCCCATTTACCACCGCAAAATTATTCAGGCTGGCTGGCACATCCAGATGTGCGGCCTGGGCGGTGGCATGAACCCCTGCATCCGTGCGTCCGGATCCCTGAATAGGGGTTTCCCGGTTGGTCAGCTTTTCTGCGGCGGCTTCAAGATAGGCTTGCACAGATGGGCCATTATTCTGTCTTTGCCAGCCGACAAGGCCAGTGCCATCATATTCGATGGTGATCAGCATACGCTGCATGGGAATATCACTATCTGCGTTGCTCATCAGATATCCTTGCCCTCGGCAATATCGCTGATCCTGCTGCCTGCCTGCCAGTTGTGACCATTTAAAAAGGCGCCGCCACTCATTGCCTGCTTGCCGGCTGGTTGCAGTTTCCTAACCTCCAGAACCGTATTTTCCCCGCAGGCAATTTTAATGCCGTCTGCTGTGCTTCGGCCCAGAAAGGTGCCGGGCCTTTCCTGTGTTTGCTGATCTGTCAGATGCCGGGCAGATAACAGCTTTATCCGGCCCGATATGGTCTGGGCAGAGGCGCTGGGAAACGGGCTAAAAGCACAAATTTTTCGGGCTAATTCTGCGGCAGATAAATCAAAGGATAGGCGGGTTTCGCTATTGGTGATTTTATGGGCATAGGTAACCCCTGCCTCTGGCTGGGGGGCTGGTGTTATCTGTCCTGCCATCATGCCCTTAATAGCAGGTATCATCAGATCGGCGGTCAGATCTGATAGCACATCATGCAGCTGTCCTGCGGTCATCCCTTGCGAGATTTCGACACGGCTATGGCTTAGCATGGGCCCGGTATCCAGGCCTTCTTCCATCTGCATTATCGTCACGCCAGTAGCGCTATCGCCAGCCTCTATCGCCCGCTGGATAGGCGCGGCGCCCCGCCAGCGTGGCAATAGGGACGCATGGCCATTAATACAGCCAAAAGGCGGGGTTTCCAAAACAGATTTTGGCAGGATAAGCCCATAGGCAATAACCACAAATATATCGGCATCAAAGCTGGCGAGGCGATCTTCTTCTTCGGTACTGCCGCGCAATCGCAATGGCGAGAAACAGGGCAGACCCAGGCTCTCGGCACAGCTGGCTACCGCTGTTTGCTGCAGTTTCATACCCCGTCCAGCTTTACGGGGCGGCTGTGTATAGACTGCGCAAACGTCAAAATTTTCATGTAAAGCGCGCAGGCTGGGCACAGAAAAATCCGGGCTGCCCATAAATACAAGGCGGGCTTTTTTTATCGGCGGTGCGGCGTGTGTTTGATCTGTCATAAGCGGGCTTTGGCTTCTTTCAGAACTTTACGCCAGATCATATCTTTTTTCAGGCGCGAGAGATAATCAATAAATAACACCCCGTTCAAATGATCAATCTCATGCTGAACACAGGCTGCCAGCAGACCATCTGCGTGCATTTCATGGATAGTGCCATCAATGCCCAGATAGCGCACATCCACTTCGGCCGGGCGTACCACCTCGCCATTATGACCGGGGATAGACAGGCATCCCTCCTCCAGCCTGGCGGTTTCCTCTGAACGGGCGATGATTTCCGGATTGATCATTTTCCATAATTCCGGGGCCGCCCCTTCTTTGGCACAATCCATAACGATCACGCGCTCCAGACGACCAACCTGATTAGCGGCCAGCCCAATGCCTGGCGCGTCATACATGGTATCTGCCATATCATCCAGCAATTTCAGCAGCTCGTCTGTGATGGTCTCTACAGGCTTGGCTGTTTCTCGCAAGACAGGCTCAGGCGTTAAAATAACTGGCAATAAGGCCATCTCTCAACCCTAACATAAATTTTTTGCAATTCTGGTGCGGAGTATGGATAAACTGCCGCACTTTCGCAAGGTCTGTTCTATCCCCCTTTATTTGCTGATGAAACTTTTTCAAAACAATGGTACATAGAATGATGGATACCACTTTTTTGCTTGTCATAATCGGACTACTCCTTGCCGGGCTGGCGGCCGGGATTTTTGTTATTTTCTTTGTGCTGATGCGCCGTCAATCTGTATCGCCAGATATAGCGCCCACACAGGAATTATCTGAATTACGCGGCCAGCTTTCCCAGCTTACCCAACTCTCCCAGCAACAGCAGCAAGGCCATGCAGAACAAATGGCCGCGCTGTCTAAACGTCTGGAAGAATCGCTGGCCGGGATGAGCGCGCGGATGGGAAATTCGCTGCAGGAACAAACTGAAAAAACGCATAAAAACCTTAGTGATCTTGCCGCCCGCCTTGCGGTTATTGATGCGGCAAACACCAAGATAGGCGAGCTTACCGGACAGGTAACACAATTGCATAACATCCTGGCTAACAAGACCGACAGAGGCGCGTTTGGCGAAGTACAGCTTGAAAATCTGGTACGGAATGTTTTGCCGCCAAATGCCTATGAATTTCAGGCTCAGCTTTCCAATGGCCGACGTGCAGATTGTTTGCTTAAGCTTCCAAACCCGCCAGGTGATATCATTATTGATGCAAAATTTCCGCTAGAATCCTGGCACCAGATGCAGAATGCCAGTGATGAGAACGCCCGCAAATCCGCGCGCAAACAATTGGGCATGGATATTCTGAAACATGTCAAAGATATTAAAGAGCGCTATATCATTGCTGGCGAGACAGCCGAATCGGCCTGTATGTTTTTGCCGTCTGAAGCGGTATATGCCGAATTGCACGCAAATATGCTGGATGTGGTGGAAAAATCCTATGATGCGCGGGTGTGGATAGTCTCGCCCACCACCATGATGGCGACCCTGAACACGGTTCGCGCTATTTTAAAAGATGCGCGGATGCGCGAGCAAACTGCCCTTATCCAAAAAGAAATAGGCATGCTGGTTGGCGATGTCACGCGTCTGGACAAGCGGGTGGATAATCTGGGCAAGCATTTCGATCTTGCCCAAAAAGATGTTCAGGAAATTAAAACCTCAACTGGCAAAATCAGTAATCGTGGTCGGCGTATCGAAGATTATGATGTGGAGACCGAGGAGGTGAAACCCGTGGTTGCCGCCCCGCAAGATTTGCTATCTGCCGCACAGGAAAAAAACCAGAATTAAAGCAGGGTTCGCGCCTTCATCGCCTGTGCCAAGGTGCCATCATCAAGATAATTCAGCTCACCGCCAACCGGCACCCCATGCGCAAGGCGGGTGATTTTCAGCCCCTGCGCTTCCAGCCTTTCCGCTATATAATGGGCGGTGGTTTGCCCATCCACAGTAGCAGAGGTGGCCAGAATCACTTCTGGCTGTTTATCTTCTGGAGCGCGTAATGCCCTGGCACGGGCAACCAGCCTGTCAATGCCCAGCTCAGCCGGGCCACGCCCGTCAAGTGCGCTAAGCGTGCCGCCCAGAACATGATATAGCCCTGCAAAAATGCCGGCGCGTTCCATCGCCCAGAGATCAGAAACATCCTCTACCACGCAGAGCCGGCTATGATCGCGCCGTGTATCCATACATAAGCTGCATTTATCCTGCATATCCAGATTACCGCAATCCACACAGGCACGAACATGCCGGCCAACATGATCCATCTCTGCGGCCAGAGGCAACATCATCTGGTCTCGATTTTTTAGCAAGAACAAAGCGGTGCGTTGTGCCGATCGCGGGCCAAGACCCGGTAGGCGCGATAACCGCTTTATCAGCTGATCAAGAGGTGTTTCTGGCATGATAGTAACAGCCCTGTTCTAAACCATATATCTGTAGCAGCCTGTTAAAAAGGCAGGGACATGCCGGGGGGTAGCGGCAGTCCGCCAGTTAATTCGCTCAAGGCTGCCGCCTTTTTTGCTTCTGCTTCGGCGCGGGCATTATTTACCGCCAGCTTGATTAAATCAGACAGCATTTCGGTATCTTGTGCATCTATCGCATCTGGACGGATAGACAAGTCAACCAGATCGCCCTTGCCAGATACTATGGCAACTACCGCCCCGCCGCCAACCGAACATTCAAAACGGCTGGCTTCCATTTCGGCTGTCAGCTGCTGCATTTTTTCCTGCATTTCCTGAACACGTTTCATCATGCCGCCGATATTACGCATTTTTCATTTCCTTGTCCTAGTGGCTTACTGGCTGGAAAATTTAGGGGAAATTCCAGCGTCTTGCAGGTCGTGAACATTTTCAATCGCATCTTCATTAGCGTCCTCATTTTCGCCATTTAGTTCTATTGCTGGCAACGCTGGTTCAATTTCGGTAATCGCGGTAATTTCCGCGCCATCAAACACCTCTAGCACGCTGGCGACCAGAGGCAGGCTTGCTGCGGCATTTTTTTCCGCGCCATCACGTTCTTTATCTTCTTCGGCAATGGTTTTGCCGCCGCCTCTTTCTCTTACCGAGACCAGCCATGCCGAGCCGCTTACCTCAGATAGGGATTTTGCCACTTGCTGGGGTAAATCCTCGGCATTATCTCCGATGACCACCACTTCCAGCTTTTGTGCGCCGATGCTGACCGGGCGCAGATGCCGTTTAATGCGCGCGGCTAGTATCTGGGCGCCCTGTTCTTCAAAATAATGGGCAATATCGCGCAGGCTGGCAAAGGATGGCGCCGTCTGACCGGTGTCCTGATCCAGCTGATTTTCGGCTGGTACAGGCGCATCTGGTATACCTTCTTCAGGTGAGGATATTTCTGCGGGGGCTGCTTCTGCTGCTGGTGATATTTTCGGCGCAGATATTTCCGGCGCAGATGTATCTGGCTCAATTCTTTCTGACGAGACCAATTTCGAGGAGGGGGGCGCCGGATGCGTTTCCAGGCTGTTTTCTGATGCTGGGCTGTTTTCGGCGGCGGCGCTGGCCATAGGCTGCGTCGCGCTTGCTGACACTGCTGGGCTATCTGTTTCGCCAGATATTTGAGCCGGGGCGGCTGGGGCGGCTGGGGCTTTATCCTCTTGCAAGGTTTTAATAATATCTGCCGGGGTTGGCATTGGCGCCAGATGGGCTAGCCGGATCAGCACCATTTGTGCGGCGGCTTTCGGACTTGGCGCGTCTTTTAACTCGCGGTGGCCGTTTAACATTAATTGCCAGGCACGGCCCAGCTTGGCGATACCCATCTTTGCTATCGTCGTTAATTGTCCTAGCTGATCTTCTGGCAAGTCGCTATTTGTTGCCCCTGCCGCTATCAAGCTGGCCTGATGCAGCAGATCCAGCATATCTGCAATAATGGTTTCGGGATCTGCGCCGCCTGCATCTGCGGCGGTAAACAGATTTATCGCTTCAGCTGTTTTGCCAGCAAAGCAGGCTTGCAAAATAGCAAGAATTTGCGTGGTTTCTGCCTGACCCAGCATATCGATGATGGCCGCTTCATCTATCTTGTCGGCACCCATTGCAGCGGCCTGATCCAGCAAGGACAGCGCATCGCGAACAGATCCTTCAGAAGCGCGGGCAATCTGGGTCAGCGCGCCTTTTTCTGCGGTGATACCTTCCGCCTCTGCGATGCCAGTCAAATGGGCTGTCATCATTTCTTGCGGCACACGGCGCAGGTCAAAACGCTGGCATCTGGATAAAATTGTCACGGGAACTTTGCGAATTTCAGTCGTCGCAAAGATGAATTTTACGTTGTCAGGCGGCTCTTCCAGTGTCTTTAGCAAGGCATTAAACGCATTGCGCGAGAGCATATGGACTTCGTCAATAATATAGATTTTAAAGCGTGCAGAAACAGGCCGATAATTAGCGCCATCAATAATTTCGCGCACATCATCCACGCCAGTATTGCTGGCGGCGTCCATTTCCAGCACATCAATATGCCGGCTATTGGCAATATCCTGGCAATGCTGGCACTCCCCGCAGGGGTTCAAGGTTGGCCCGCCAGTGCCATCCGGGCCTTCACAATTCAGCCCCCTTGCCAGAATTCGTGCGGTGGATGTTTTGCCGATGCCGCGCAGACCGGTTAGCACAAAAGCATGTGCCAGACGCCCAAGCGCCAGCGCATTACTTAGCGTGCGTACCAGCGCTTCTTGACCGATTAGCGTCTCAAAACTGTCTGGGCGATATTTTCGTGCCAGAACGCGGTAGGGTGTGGTTTGGTTGTCACTCATAGTCCTGAAGCTAGCATCTTGTGCGTGCCATGACCAGAATTATGACCGCCCTATCTTGCGATAATAAACAGCTTTTGGATGTGCTGATTTGCCACCAGCGAGGGGGGCGGAAATATGAAAGACTGGATGACCCGTTTGATCTGTGCTTTGGCTGCTTCCTTTCGGACCTCGCCAGAGTGAACGCAGATAATCGCCCACCCAGCCTTCCGGCGCGGATTATGCGCTATCTGGCCTGCAGAAACAAGTTTTTTTGAACGCCCTAGCGTGATGTATAGCGTGACGGGCTAGCTGGATAGGTGCCTAAAATGCGCACCCCCTCATCCTTGCAATAAAATCGCAGCTCTTCCAATGCACGTGCCATAGCCGGGGTATCTATATGACCTTCACAATCAATATAAAATTGTGCGGCCTGCATGGAACTGCCACGCATATAGGATTCGATCTTGGTTAAATTGATACCATTTGTCGCAAACCCTCCCAATGCCTTATATAAAACAGCAGGCACAGAGCGCACTTCAAAAATCAGGGTCGTGATGGCCGCTGCTGCACAATCAGCAGGCACTTCCTGATGCGGGGCCATCACCAGAAAACGGGTTGTATTTGAATTACTATCCAGAATATCTGCATCCAGAATATCCAGATCATAAATTTCTGCCGCCAGTGACGAGGCAATCGCGCCTATTTTTGGATCTGCCATAAGCGCAATATCCTTGGCAGCACCAGCGGTATCTGCGTGGATGACCGGTTTAATGCCTAATTTTTCCAGCGATTTGCGGCACTGCGCCAGACCCTGCTCATGGCTGTGAACTTCGGTAATATCGCCCAGGCTGGCGCCTTTTACCGCTAGCAGCTTGTGATCAACTGGCTGATAATGCTCACCGATAATATATAATCCTGATTCTGGCAGAATGTGGTGGATATCTGCAACCCGGCCTGCGGTTGAATTTTCCACAGGCACCATCGCAAAATCTGCATCCCCTTTTTGCACCGCTAAAATCATTTCCGAAAAACTGCTACAGGCAATTGTTTCTGCATCCGGCATCACCGCACTGGAGGCCAGATGAGAATACGCGCCTGGCACTCCTTGAAAAGCGATCTTTTTGCCTTTAGCCATATTCTTGCCCCTAGCGATGATGGTTTTTATAGTTCTTTAATGAAAATCGTCAGCTTTGAGATTTATCTTCAGGTCTTTTTGCCTGAAGTGAGCCTTTATTGCAAATCTGCCAAACATGCGGATAAGAGATAGCGCTTCTTTATCTGGCAGCTATGGTGCTGGAAAACCGCGCGCGCACTGCATCTAAATCTTCTTGTGTGTCGACCCCGCCCGGTGCGTGATCAACAACCCCTATCCCGATAGTCATGCCAGCTTCCAATGCGCGCAACTGCTCCAGCTTTTCAGATAATTCCAAAGGTGAGGGGGGCAGAGACACAAATTTTTTCAATGCCGCAACATGCCAGCCATATAATCCGATATGATGATAAAAGGCAGCGGCGCCATGTGGTACTGCGGCGCGGCTGAAATACAGGGCGCGACCGGTTTTTTCCATACCATCGGGAAAGCTTGCTACCGCTTTAACAATTTGCGGTTTTTGGGCGTGCGAATCATCCATTGGCGCGGCCAGGGTGGTCAGATCCCATCTGTCCTCACGCAGCACTTCTGCCAGCTTGTGCAACAGGGCGGGATCCAGTTCCGGTAAATCACCTTGCAGATTAATGACATGTTCTGTTTGGGCAAACTCTGCCGATTTTTGCAAGGCCTGATAAATGCGGTCAGAGCCGGAAGGCAGGTCGGCATCGGTCAATATCGCCTGCCCGCCCTCAGCCTGGATACAGGCAGCAATATCCGGGCTATCGGTGGCTACACAAACCGGGCCAATCTGGGCACGCATGGCCTGTTCCCAGACATGGACAATCATGGGCCGGCCAGCAATTTCCAGCATGGGCTTACCCGGAAGGCGGGTCGCCCGCATCCGCGCAGGAATAAGTGTCAGTATTGGGTCATTTTTTATCTGCATATTAGAGGTTTTTTCACAATTTGATGGATCAAGCAAAGGAAAAGCAGCGTTCTGTGTTTTGCAGGGCTTGAGAGCGATGGAAAATTGCGTTATCACAAACAAGCATAAAGACGACTTTGTGGTTTTTATAATACCGCTTTTGCGTTCATGGGAATAACAACGCAAAATTACTTACAAACGGTGGGGATATTCAAAGAATGGACGATCTCAAATTTAACAAGGTTGCGGCTGGATTCTTGCTGGCAGCATTGTTGGCAATGGCTGGTTATAAATTTTCTGAGCTGCTGGTGCCGCATCAGGAATTGGCTGAGAACGCGTACCCGATTGAGGTGCAGGTTGCAACCGCTAGTGCAGATGCGCCAGCAGCGCCCAAGGGTCCGGAACCTATTCTGGCGTTACTGGCTACTGCTGATGTAAATGCTGGCATCAAAACAGCGAAAAAATGTACCGCCTGTCATGTCTTTGACAAGGGCGGGAAGAATAAGGTTGGTCCTGGCCTGTGGAACATTGTGAACGCGGATAAGGGCGCGATAGATGGCTATGCCTATTCTGCGGCTCTGGCCGAGATGGAAGGCGCTTGGGACTATCAGGCGTTGAATGGCTTTTTATACAAGCCAAAAGCCTATCTGGCTGGTACCAAGATGAATTTCGCTGGCCTGAAAAAGCCTCAGGACAGAGCAAATGTGATTGCGTATTTACGCAGTCTGGCAGATGCCCCGGTGGCCCTGCCTTCTGATGCAGATATCGCTGCTGAGACTAGCACGATCACGCAATGAGCGCAGATGCAAACATTCGTGTAGAGGCAGAGAAATTACTGGCAGAATTGCCCGATATTTCTCGGCCTCTTATCACGAAATATTTCCGAAATGGCGCAGATGTCCTGCAAAAACCGGATGATAGCCCGATAACCATTGCGGACAAATCGGTTGAGGCAGCACTACGCCGTGCTGTGGCCGATACCTTTCCAGATCATGCGATCATCGGTGAAGAAGAAGGCGGGTCTGCGGACAAGCCATATTGCTGGGTAATCGACCCCATTGACGGCACCAGAGCCTTTGTCATTGGCAAACCCTTATTTGGCAGTCTGGTTGCGCTGGCCCATGACGGGGTGCCGATATGCGGGCTGATAGATATGCCAGAACTAGATGAATGCTATCTGACCAGAGATGGAAACGCCTATCTGCGCTGCCATGGCAGGGAAGAAAAACTGGC
Source organism: Puniceispirillaceae bacterium (SeqCode) (assembly GCA_049615365.1). Classification (GTDB taxonomy): domain Bacteria; phylum Pseudomonadota; class Alphaproteobacteria; order Puniceispirillales; family Puniceispirillaceae; genus JADHLI01. The sequence goes on along the minus strand of JBMZFK010000003.1, from coordinate 14,235 downwards.
AACCCGCCAGACACAAGAGCTGGCACAGGCCCATATCGCAACCACCAGCCCGGAGGCCTTTACACAATCCGGCTGGCAGAGCTTTCAGCAGCTTAGCGCACAATGTCTGTCCTCTCACTTTGGCGGGGATTGTTATAATTACGCGCTATTGGCGGCAGGGCATCTTGATCTGGTGATGGAACATCAGCTGGCACCGCATGATATTATGGCCCTGATACCGGTTATGACAGCGGCTGGCGCGGTTGTCACAGACTGGCAGGGCGCAGCTGTCAATCTGTATGGGGATGGTTCTATTTTGGCAGCTGGCAATGCGGATTTGCATAAAAAGGCGCTTGCCTATCTCTCGCAGGGGCTTTGATAACCGGGATGTCGCAGCCTCTAATCATTGCCTATCACGATAATAGCGGCCAGGACGATAAACGGAAATGGTGGCAGGACTGCCTGAGCAAAAGGCTGGGCCCGTGCCAGCTGGTTCCGCTGACCGACAAGGCGGCTCTGGACTGCCAGTTTGCACTTGTCTGGTATCCGCCGCATGGCCGGCTACGTGATCTCGAACAGCTAAAATTAATTGTCTCGCTTGGGCAGGGGGTCGATCATCTGATGGCTGATCCGGCTTTGCCAGAACAGGCGGCAATTGTGCGGCTGGTTGACCCGGATATGTCGCATGCGCTTAGCCAATGGGTGATTTTGAATGTGCTGGATCATTTGCGCGATGGCCGTTTTTACAGGGAAAATGCCTGTCACAAACTGTTTGAATCCCGCGATCAGCGCCAGACACAAAATCTGCCGATTGCGATATATGGTATGGGGGCTATCGGCCTTGTGATAGCCCGGCGTCTGGCAGATTTGGGATTTGATGTATCTGGATGGTCCCGCACCTCGCGCCAATTTCCCGCACCTATCAAAGCTGCACATGGCAAGGACGGGTTTGCCACACTTCTGGCAACTTGTGATATTCATGTTTGTGTTCTGCCGCTTACGGCCGAAACCACAGATTTATTTGATGCCAGCGCCTTTGCGCAAATGAAACAGGGCGCCTATTTTATAAATGGGGGGCGCGGTAAGCAGGTTGTAGAGCCTGATTTGCTTGCCGCTATCCGTTCTGGCCATCTGGCCGGGGCGTGCTTGGATGTATTTGTAGAAGAACCCTTGCCGCCGCAGCATCCGTTTTGGGAAGAACCGGCTATTACAATCTGGCCGCATGTCGCTGCACAAACCAATCCGGATACCGCTGGCACTCAGGTGGCCGCAGCAATAATGGCCGCAGCTAGCGATCAGCCTCTGCCAAACAGGGTCGACACTAAGCGCGGTTATTAAGCGGTGCTTTCAGGTAATATTTTCAGAGCAATATTTTTAGGGGATATTTTAGGGGCGAGATTATGTTGCCCGCTCCTGAATAAAGGCAAACAGGGTGCGAAGGCCCATCGCCTCGCCGCCTTTTGGTCGCCCGGGACGGCTGGACAGGTTCCATGCCATAACATCAATATGCGCCCAGTCTGCCTGTTTGCCAACAAATCGGCGCAGGAATAATGCTGCAGTAATTGCCCCGCCATAACCAGAATGCCCGGTACTGGACAGGCCAGCTTGCCCGACATCCAGATATCTGTCATAGGCTTCGAACAGGGGAAGCTGCCAAAGCGGGTCATCCAAATCTGCGCCAAGGTGCATTAATTGCTGGGCGGTCTGGCTATGATTGCAAAATAACGCTGGGCATTCGGTGCCAAGTGCGACCCGCGCCGCACCGGTTAAGGTGGCGAAATCTACCATGAAATCTGGCTCGGGATGATCTTTGTCATGCAGCGCGTAATGCAGCGCATCAGCCAGCACCAGCCGGCCTTCAGCATCTGTGTTGCCAACCTCTACAGCAATACCAGCGGCGGTTTCAATCACATCTAATGGCCGCATCGCCCGTTCCGAGATGGCATTTTCCGCAGCCGCTATCAGCACCCGCAACCGGATTTTCACCTTTGCGGCCATCAGCGCGGCGGCCAGCCCCAGCACATGCGCGGCCCCGCCCATATCTTTTTTCATCAGTTCCATGGCGCGCGAGGGTTTGATATCCAGCCCCCCTGAATCAAAACTGATGCCCTTGCCAACAAGCGTAATCGCCGGGCCTTCCTCGCCCCAGCTCATATCAATCAGGCGGGGCGGCACTTCGGCAGCGCGACCAACAACATGCAGAGCCGGTGCATATCCTTCCAGCACTTTGCCCTTAACCACCTTTACGCTGGCTGAATAGGTTTGCGCGATTTTCTTTGCCGCTGCCTCGATCCCTTGCGGGGTCATTTTATTGGCAGGCTGATTGACCATTTCCCGGGTAATATGCGTGCCCATTATTTGCGCTTCAATAGCTTTGTCCTGCTGTTTTTTTGATAGCGCCAGCGTGGCTTTTGGCGAGGCTGTCTTTTCCGGCTTGTGTGGCGCAAAATGATATTGTGCCAGCCCCCAGCCAAGCTGAATATCGCCGAGGCCAGCTTCTGCCGCAAAAGTCATTTCAGGAGCCCAGCTTGCCGCGGGCAGTTTGCTGGCGGCGCCCGCACCCTCCCAGATAATATTCTTATCAATCAGCAACGCGGCGGCGCTGAGTTGTCCATGCTTGTCCGGCAGGATGATACAGCTTCCTGCCTTGGCGGGCATGGCGGTTTCGCGCACCCAGTTCTGTCCCGCTTCTGACAGGCTGTCCAGCCAGTCATCAAAACAGCTTAAATGGACGATATAAAGCGGGCGGCTATCGGGGGTCGGGGTGGTAATTCCGGACTGATATTCTATAACTGACATCGGCTATCCATCTGGTTTTGCGATCACATCGCTATTTAGCGGTCAAACGATATTTTGCTGTTCAGGGCGTGCGGGCGATATCGCTATCCCCGACATATCTGTCAAACATATGCCTCAGATACAGTGCCAGATAAATACCTCTGGCCAGCAGATAAACAATAAAGGCGAACATCAGGCCGTCAAGCCCTGCAGAGGCAAATGTAAATATTAGCCCGGCAAATAGCGCGAAAGAGGCAAACATACCGTTTCGCATATAGTGGCTGGCGGCGGCGCCAACATAGACCCCATCCATCTGAAAAGCCAGAAAAGAAACAGGTGGAATTAACACACACCAAAGCCATAAATCAGCAACCGCCGCCTGAAGCGGGGGCTGGCTGGTCATAACCGGAATGATAAGCCCCTGAAGCAGGAAAAGCCCTGCAGACATGATCGCTGCCGCCAGTGCCGCCAATAGGGTGGTGCGTTTGATAATCAGCTGTAATTTAGTGCGGCTACCTGAGCCGATAGCCGCTCCTGCCAGCGCTTCAGTAGCATGGGCAAACCCATCCAGGCCAAACGCAATAAAGCCAAAAATAACCAGCACAATTTGTATCGCTGCCAGCGAGGTATCCCCGCTACTGGCCGCCTGAGACAAGAGCAAGGCTTCTACTGCCCATAATAACAGCGTTCGCGCGCTGAGATCGCGGGCAATTTTCAGCATAGCTATCCATTTTTCTCTGGCAAACAGGATCTGGCTATCTATGCTGGCCAGGCTTAGCGGAAAGCGTTTCGGTTGCAGCCGCACGATACATAGCATCAGAATAAAACCAGCCCATTCAGAGCAGAGCGAGGCAGCGGCGACCCCGTCTACATCCATCCTAAAACCCAGTACAAAGAAAAAATTCAACACAATATTCAGGCTGTTGATAAAGATCAGCTGGGTCATACATAGGCGCATGGCTTGCTGGCCAAACAGCCAGCCTATCATTACCGCATTCCCTAGAGTGGCAGGCAGGCCCCATATACGAATGCTGAAATAGTTGTCCATATGGTCAGCTGCCGCTTGCGAGGTATCAATAAAACGCAAGGCCAGCGTTAAAATCAGCGGATGCAGGAGAATAAGCAAAATGCTGCCGATAAGGGCGATAAGCTGGCTGCGCATAAAAATGCGGCTTATTTCCTGTTTCTGGCCAGCCCCTACCGCGCGTGAGGTCAGGCCGGTTGTACCCATCCGCAAAAAGCTGAAAGCCAGAACAATCGCGCCAAAAACAAGCCCGCCAAGGGCCACCCCGCCAACATAGGCTGGATCTGGCAGATGCCCCATCATCGCAACATCGACCGCGCCCACCAAAGGCAGTGACATGGTCGATAGCATCACTGGCCAGGATAGCGCCCATATATGGCGATAGCTGGTATCGGGCTGTTTTGGAATATCGGTTTCAGAAAGGTGCTGTGTTTTCATCTCTAGCGCTTGTACCCCTATTTCATGGAATTTTCAAAACACAATTGGGCGGGTTTTGCCTGCCTATTTAACAGAGCCGGTCAAAATACCTACTCTTCGCTGGCAGTTTTCACCTATTTTCGATAGGGTTGGACAATAGGTGATGTGAATTATAAAACCGTCACATAACAGGTTTAGGACAGGCCCTTTTCATTCTCTGAAGGACAGGAAAGGGGCAAATGCGGCGATTGGCAACTATGGGCTCATCCAGAAATTTATCTGCTCAAAAAGGGGCAGGCCGAAACTGGCTGAATGCTCTTAGCGAGGCCGCAGGCCATCGCGCCTTTTTCTGGGGTTTGTTGGCGGTTATTTTTATCGGTGTGCTGGCCGGGCATCAAAGCCTGGAGGTTATTGACCGTGACGAAGCACGCTTTGCCCAAGCCAGCAAACAAATGCTGTTAAGCGGCGATCTGATTACGCCATATTTTATGGATGAGTTGCGGGCAAAAAAACCTATCGCTATTTATTGGTTGCAATCTGCATCTGCGGCTATTTTTGGTCATCTGGATATTGCCAGCTATCGCTTGCCCTCTGTTCTGGGTATTCTTGCCGCCCTTATCCTAACCTATAAATTTGCAGCCAGCCTGTGGCCATCCACCCGTTTCTTGCCAATAATTGCTGCTCTTTTGCTGGCGGCCACACCGGTGGTGATAGGCGAGGCGCATCTGGCCAAGACAGATGCGGTATTGCTTGCCGCGATATTATGCCAGCAATTTTATTTATGGCGGATTTATCAGCGTCACAGCCTGTCTGATGCTGCGCCGCGTGGCAGCCGCCTGTTCATCGGGTTCTGGGCATTTATGGCAGCAGGTATTTTAATCAAGGGGCCCATTGCGCCTCTCGTCGCGCTGACCACTATTTCCATGCTGGTTATTATGGATCGGCAGGTGGCATGGCTAACGGGTCTGGCGGTGTTTCGTGGAAGTTTGATCCTGGCGGTGCTGACCCTGCCCTGGGTGGTGGCGGTATCCTATCAAACAGATGGCGCCTTTCTGGATATTGCTATTCGCGGGGATTTCCTATCAAAGGTAAAATCTGGTCAGGAATCACATGGCGCGCCTATTGGCACCTATTTTGGCTTTCTGGGACTGTTATTTTGGCCAGGTATTGCGTTTATCGGTTTTTTGGTTTGGCAGGGGCGCGAAATGTTGCGCCATCCAGCCAGCCGTTTTTGTGTTGCCTGGATAGCTGGCTATTGGCTGGCGATAGAGCTGGTGCCAACAAAATTACCACATTATGTTTTGCCGGTTTTGCCAGCGCTTGCGATGCTAGTGGCAGGTGCCCTTGTCAGCCCGTTGCCCCCTGCCAGCCGAATTCAGCGCGGCTTTATTCTTGCCGGCTATATCCTTGCGGTGATTTGGGGGGCAGTCCTGGTAGCAGCGTCCCTCTGGCTGGCGATTAGCTATGGTGGACGCACCGGGGGCTGGGCCTTTATATGGGCTGTTGTTATTAGCTTGCTGGTCAGCTTTGTATTATGGCGGCTATGGAACTGGTATCGCGGACATCATCTTGGTGATTTGCTGGCAATTTGCGGGGCCGGGCTGGCGGTGCATCTGGTACTGATCGCCGGATTGTTTGCCAGCCTGTCGCAGATACATATTGCACACCGGCTAAAAAACCATATTGTCAGCCTGCCAGACAGGCCAGCGGCGATCGCGCTGGTAGGCTATCATGAGCCATCTGCGGTTTTCCATTTGGGTCAGGATATTCTCCTGCTGGATGTAAAGCAGGCAGCGTTATTTATGGCAGAAGCGCCAGATGGTCTGGCCATTATTGAAGGTCGGCACCGCGCCGAATTTATTCAGCTGTCCCAGAGGCTGGATCAACAGCTGGCGGTAAGCGATACGCTATCAGGTGTGAATATATCAAAAGGGCGCGACATCCAGCTGTTTTTCTATCAACATGTTGCAGGTTCACAGGCCGCTGATTGACACTGCCCAAGGTGACAGTTTATAGGGGTAGGGCATAGGTGTGTCGGCAACCCTCACATCGTTAAAAAAATCAAACAGGTGTTAACCTAAAATGGCCCGTAATTTACATCAGACACCTGAAGTTTCAGTGCTGGTTCCTGTGATGAATGAGCAGGGAAATATCCGCCCGCTTATCGATGAAATTGCCGCTGTTTATAATGGCCGCGCTTTCGAGATTATCTATGTGAATGATGCCAGCAATGATGGCACCGCAGCAGACTTGACCGCCGCACAAAAAGACGTTCAGGAATTGCGCGTTATCCATCATCAAGATCGATCAGGTCAATCTGCGGCGGTTCGCACCGCGCTATTGGCATCGCGCGCGCCCCTGATTGCAGTTCTGGACGGGGATGGCCAGAATATTCCAGCTGATCTGCCAGCCCTTGAAGCGGCGTTGCTGGATGCGCGTCCGGCACTGGGCATGGCAGGCGGTGTTCGGGTTACCCGCAAAGATAGCGCTCTGCGTCGCCATGCATCAGCGATTGCGCGCTGGCTGCGCCGCAGCCTGTTAAAAGATGACCATCCAGATAGCGGGTGCGGGCTGAAAGTGGTGGATAGAGAGATATTCCTAAAATTGCCCTTTTTCAACCATATGCACCGATTTATGCCAGCCCTTATTCGCCGTGAGGGCGGGGTTGTCATCGCCGTGCCGGTTGGCCACAGGATGCGCGAGCGCGGACAATCCAAATATGGAATTCTGGACAGATTGCTGGTTGGCATCTCGGATATGTTGGGGGTTATCTGGCTGTTACGCAGGATGCCGCAAACTGGCGCGGTAAGCGAAGAGATAGCACCAAAAACACCTAGGACAGCAAAAGCCGCAAAAGCTAAATCTGTAACCAGATCAAAAGCAGGGGCTAGGAGTTAAATGCTAGAAACTATCTCGGGAATTATTGGTGGTGGGGCGCTTTTTGCCGGACAGTTTCTGCTTGGCCTGTTTCCTTTCTTGCCCGCCTCGCTGGCGACCAAGCCAGAACAGTTGATGATCATAATCGGCTTTGCGGGTCAGGGCCTGTTCGCTATGCGCTTTATTATTCAGTGGCTGAAATCTGAAGGAGAGGGGCGGTCAGTTATTCCGCTTGCCTTTTGGTATTTTTCCATTGGCGGGGGTGTGGTGCTGTTTTTATACGCGCTCTGGCGACAAGATCCGGTGATAATCTGTGGCCAGGGACTTGGCCTGTTTATTTACCTTCGAAATCTGTTTCTTATTTTCAAAGAAAGAAACAGCGACAAGGCGTAAAACGTTTTTCGCTAGCTTCTTATTGCTAAAAGCTGGCCTTTTATTCCTACAGGCTGGCCTTTTATCCTGACAGGTTGGCTCCTATCCTGACAGGCTGGTTTGTCCCATTTCCAATATCAACTTCCACTCTGCCTCGCCTACCGGTACCACCGATAGCCGGGATTGTTTAACCAGTGCCAGTTCAGACAAGCGCGGCTCTGCCTTGATATCGGCAAGGGTTACGGGCCGGGTCATGGATTTTATTGCCCGCACCGTAACCATTCCAAACCGCCCGGATGGATCTGTAGGATCCAGATGCCATAACTCGGTAACATCAACAATACCGACAATTTGTTTCTCAGAAACAGAGTGATAGAAAAACCCCAGATCGCCAATTTGCATGGCTTTCATATTATTGCCAGCCTGATGGTTGCGAACGCCGTCCCAGCCCTCGCCGCTATCGCCCTTATCCAGTTGATCCTGCCATGACCAGGTGCCAGGTTCTGATTTGAAAAGCCAATATTTCATGTTGCTTGCTCCAGTATGGTTACAATTTGCCCGGTTATCTGCGGGGGAATTTATTCAAGCCCCGCTCGGCGTGAGAGCAGGGCGGTAATGGTTTTTTGAATATCTGCCTGATGATTGACAATTTGGTCTACAGCCATACAAACTGGCATTTCGATATTTTCAAACCGCGCACGGGCGCATAAATGCGCCGCCGAATGCCGGCCTTCTGCCAGCCTGTCTGATACTGGCGTGCCGCTACCCAGCGCCAGACCATAAGCCATGTTTCGAGAATGATCATTGCTGCAAGACAAGACTAAATCGCCAATACCTGCTAGCCCGGACATGGTTGCCCGTTCGGCGCCCAGCGCGTCTGCTAGCCGCATGGTTTCTGCCAGCCCGCGCGTAATCAGGCCAGCACGGGCATTATCGCCCAGCTTTTGCCCCGCACAAATGCCAGTAGCAATGGCGATCACATTTTTGACCGCACCGCCCAGAGCCGCCCCTGTCACATCATGGCCCTGATAGATGCGTATCTGGCTATCGGTGAATTGGGCGGCAATTGTTTCTGATAAATGGGGCCGGGTGCTGGCAGCCAGTAACGCGGTAGGCAATCCTTTTAGAACCTCATCTGCAAAAGAAGGGCCGGAAAACACAGCGAAGGGTCGCCCGTCCAGATGCCTTTGTGCATATTCATGCAGGAAAATACCGCCTTTGTCCGCATCTGCTGCCAGCCCCTTTGCACAGAAAATCACTGCACATTTTTTTGAGGTGTAGCTATCTATTAGCGCCAGCATCTCATCATGGGCTGATACAGGCACCACCAGATATACCAGATCTGCATCGCGCAGGCATGCCCGGTCGGTGGTAACCTGAAATCCGGGTAATTTTGGCAGTTCCGGATGCTGGCTTACTGTCCCCTGCTTCAGATTTTGCGCAGTAGCTGGCGCGCGCACCAATAAGGTATAGTCCTGATCCCGGTTCATGCGCAGCTGATGGGCAATAGCCGATCCCCACGCACCGCCGCCAATAATTACTGTCTTATTTTGTGTTGTCATGGGGCTGATTATAAAGCCGGGAGAGGTGAAAACCAGAAAAATTATCCGCTTTTGAGTTTTCTGGTCCTGTGAGGTTCCGGTAATCTGATTTACAGGCCCGGCTCTTTGCGCCTGAAACAGCTAGGCTCGCACCCCGCGCCCCGGTGGTGGCGGGGCGTCTGCATCCAGCGGCCAGCGTGGTCGCGGCGCAAAATCCAGCTCGCTAGCCTTTCCCAGAGCCATATATTCATGGCCTGTCCAGGCGATCATCGCGGCATTATCTGTGCATAGGGCGGCTGGCGGGATAAACAGATCAAAAGACATTTCTTGTGCCAAATGTTTCAGACGGCTGCCAATTTCAATATTGGCCGCCACACCGCCAGCGATAACCAGCTGATAGCGGCCAGTTTGATTGCTGTCTATCTCCGCGTTATCTATTTTCCTATTATCTATTTCATGGGCAAAGATGTGCATGGCATGTCTGGTTCTATCTATCAGGCAATCGGCAATGGCGGTTTGCAGGCTAGCGGCAAAATCGGCACGGCTGGTATCGCCTTTATCTGCTACTTTTTGCCATTTTTGCGCCAGCGCTGTTTTAAGGCCGGAAAAAGAAAAATGGCAATCATCTGCCCCTTTTCGGGGTCGTGGGAGGGCAATCGCTTTTGGATCGCCCGAACTGGCCGCACGCTGGATAGCGGGTCCGCCCGGATAGCCCAGCCCCAATACAGCCGCCCCTTTATCAAAGGCTTCACCTGCCGCATCATCCATTGTGGTACCCAGCCTTTTATAGCTGCCAGCGCCATAAACGGCCAAAAGCTGGGTATGGCCGCCTGAAACCAGCAGCAAAAGATAGGGAAAGGTCAGCCCATCGGTCAGCCGGGCGGTCAGCGCATGACCTTCAAGGTGATTCACGGCAAAAAATGGAAGTGCGCGTGCATGGGCGATCGCCTTGGCCGCCATGGTGCCAACCAGAACCCCGCCGATTAATCCTGGCCCACTAGTAGCGGCAACACCGTCAATATCGCCGAAAGACATTCCAGCTTCTTTAAAGGCAGCGGCAATTACCCTTTCAATAATATCCAGATGCTGGCGCGCGGCGATTTCGGGAACAACGCCGCCAAAGCTGGCATGAATATCAGCTGAAGAGGCAATCTGATGAGAAAGGATTTTGCGATCTGATCTGACCAGTGCAGCGGCGGTTTCATCACAGCTGCTTTCAATCCCCAATATAATGGTTTCTGGAATAACGGTTTGTGAATGGCGCAAAAGCTGGGCTTTCATAAAAATTAGTGGCTCATCTGTCTTTATATAGTGGATTGGCGCCAATTGGTAAATCAATCGCCAACAACACCTTGCAAGGAAAATTAACCTGCCTTTCCTACTAGGTAAAATCGTGGTTGATTCCTTTGTTTAATTTCGAGACACTAGGCTCTGGGAAGTTGCGCCATGGGGATGGTGAAACAAACAAAGCTGCATCAACATCTATAATTATAGATGTAAAGCTGTGTAGCTAAAAAAATAGGGATAAGAAAGTAGCGCGTGGGTAGCGGGGGAAAAACAACTTGTTTATATGCGTATCATGTTGCGCAAGAGGCACGTATGGCCGTTTTTGCCGGATATATGATGCCGCTGAACTATGCAAATGGCGCCTTGAAAGAGCATCTGACTTGCCGTGAAGGCGCGGCGGTTTTTGATGTATCGCATATGGCCCAGCTGGATATTGTGCATCCATCTGGCTCGGCGGCACCGATATTAGCGGCACTAGAGATGCTTATTCCAGCTAATCTGATTGACCTGCCCGAACATCAGCAAAGATATGGCCTGTTATTAAATGAACATGGCGGCATCATTGATGATTTAATGGTAATACATGCAGGCGATTATGTGCGGCTGGTCGTAAATGCAGGCTGTGCTGAAAAAGATTTAACCTGGCTGTTGGCCCGGCTGCCTGATCTCGGCATCACCCGCCGCCAGCGTGCCCTTATCGCGGTACAGGGCCCAATGGCCGCAGAGGCGGTAGGCAGGCTTGTCCAGCTGCCGAAAAATATGCGGTTTATGCAGGTGGCTGTCAGCCAGTTTTCCGGTCATCAGATTGAGCTATCGCGCTCTGGCTATACAGGCGAGGATGGCTTTGAGGTCAGCTTGCCTGAAGAGGTGGCCGAAGATTTTGCAGTCTCCTTGTGCAAAATTGAGGGTGTGCAAATGGCAGGGTTGGTGGCACGTGATAGCCTGCGTCTGGAAGCAGGTTTATGCCTGTATGGTCAGGATATGGATGAAGAGGTCAGCGCGGTTGCGGCCAGCCTGAACTGGGCGATACCAAAAATTCGGCGGCGAGGCGGGGCGCGTGCTGGCGGCTTTGTAGGCGCTGATAAAACTCTGGATGAGCTGGAAAATGGCGCCCGGTTTTGCCGGATAGGGGTATTGGCAGAAAAAGGTATTCCGCCGCGCAGTGGCGCTCCTGTTTTTGATGCTGAAACTGACGGCAATCAGGTTGGGTTCGTAACCTCGGGCGCTCCTGCCCCATCTGTGGGCCAGCCTGTGGCGATGCTGCGTATTGCCCGCGACGTAGCGGAATCTTCGACAGCCCTATTTGCCGAAGTACGCGGCAAGCGTCTGGCGCTAACCCGAACACAGATGCCCTTTTTTCCGCATCGGTTTTATCGCGGCAGCTAGAGGCAACAGGGATATGTGCCAACAGTGGAAGATAAACACCACATCTGATTGAACCGCAATTTGCGACCTAAAGGAGTAGAAATATGGAAAAATTTACCCAAGAGCATGAATGGATTCGCCTGGAGGGTGAGGTAGCAACAATTGGTATTACCGATCATGCCCAGAGCGAGCTGGGTGATATTGTTTTTGTGGAATTGCCGGAAATTGGCACCAAAGTCACCGCTGGCGGCGAGATGGCAACCGTAGAGAGTTTTAAGGCCGCATCTTCTGTCTATGCCCCGGTAACTGGTGAAATTATCGAAATTAATGAAACGCTGGGGGACGATCCGGCACAGGTAAATACCGAGCCAATGGGCGCTGGATGGTTTGTGAAAGTAAAGATGGATGATGTCAGCGCATTGGACGAGTTGATGGATGAGGCCGCCTATCTGGCGCTGGTCAGCTAGCAGCGGGATTAACGATTTTAATAGGCATAAATAGCGGGGGGTTATGATGCGTTATACAGAGCTTGAGCAGCATCGTGAGGAAAATTTTATTCAGCGCCATATAGGGCCAGATTCCAGCGATATCGCGGCAATGCTCGATAGGCTTGGTTTTTCCTCTCTGGATCAGATGACCCGCACCATTTTACCAGAAACGATTCAGATGAACGCAGAATTGGAGGTTTGTCCGCCTGCTTCTGAAGCGAGCCTGCTGGCGATTATGAAAGAATTTGCTGGCCAGAACAGGCCGCTGAAATCGCTGATTGGTCAGGGCTATTATGGCACCATCATCCCGCCAGTTCTGCAACGTAATATTCTGGAAAATCCGGCATGGTATACAGCCTATACCCCCTATCAGCCGGAAATCAGTCAGGGCAGGCTGGAAGCCCTGTTAAACTTTCAAACCATGATTTGCGATCTGACCGCTTTTGATATGGCAAATGCTTCACTGCTGGATGAGGCCACGGCGGCGGCTGAGGCGATGGCGGTTGCCAGGCGTGTCTCCAAATCACAGAGCGAGGTATTTTTTGTCGATAAAAATTGCCACGCCCAGGTGATTGAGGTGGTTAAAACCCGTGCCGAGCCACTTGGCTGGCAGGTAGCGGTGGGCGAGCCGCAAACAGACCTGTCCAATGGCGATTATTTTGGCGTGTTGCTGGCCTATCCGGGAACCGATGGGCAAATCCCCGATCTGGAAGGGCCGATAAAGGCAGTAAAGCAAGCGGGCGGTTTTGTGATAATGGCCTGTGATCTGCTTAGTCTTGCGCTGCTTGTTCCGCCAGGTGAGCTGGGTGCAGATATGGCCATAGGATCGGCACAGCGCTTTGGCGTGCCGATGGGGTATGGTGGGCCACATGCTGCTTTTATGGCAACTACCGAGGCCTATAAACGCATGTTGCCTGGCCGTATTATCGGCGTGTCGATAGACAAGCAGGGCACACCTGCCTACCGGCTATCCTTGCAAACGCGCGAGCAACATATTCGGCGCGAGAAAGCTACGTCCAATATATGTACCGCACAAGCATTGCTGGCGATTATGGCATCTATGTATGCGGTATGGCACGGGCCTGATGGTCTGTATCGAATAGCCTCGCGTACCCACCGATTGGCCAAAATATTTGCAACCGGTCTGGCTGAAAAGGAATATCAGCTTAGTGACAGATTTTTTGATACTGTGCTGATAAAGACAGATAAGGCAAAAGAGCTTTCTGGCCGCGCGATAGAGGCCGGGTTTAATTTGCGTCAAACCGGAAATGGCCTCACCTTGTCCTTTGATGAAACCTGTGATGCCAATACCGTATTGGCCTTGTGGCAGCTGTTTGATGTAACAGCAGATTTTCATCAGATTGATAGCCAGCTGGAAGTGCAAACCCTGCCAGAGAAGACGCGCCGCCAGTCCGAGTATCTTACCCATCCGGTTTTCCAGCTTTATCGTTCCGAGACAGAAATGATGCGGTATCTGCGCCGCCTGTCTGACCGTGATCTGGCGCTGGATCGTACAATGATTCCGCTTGGGTCTTGTACGATGAAGCTGAATGCGGCCGCCGAGATGATGCCGGTTACCTGGCCTGAATTTGCCGATATGCATCCTTTTTGCCCGGCTGATCAGGCACAGGGCTATATTGCCATGATCGACCAGTTGAAAAGCTGGCTGTGCGAGATAACCGGATATGATGCTATTTCTATGCAACCTAATTCCGGCGCGCAGGGCGAATATGCTGGCTTGCTGGCTATCCGCAGCTATTTGAAAAGCCGGGGTGAGGAAAATCGAACGATTTGTCTGATAGCAGCCTCTGCACATGGCACAAATCCCGCCTCTGCCCAGATGGCCGGGATGCAGGTTGTGGTGGTCGCCTGTGATGAAGAAGGCAATATTGATCTGGCTGATTTGCAGGAAAAAATAGCTGTTCATAAAGAAAATCTGGCAGCAATGATGGTCACCTACCCATCAACACATGGCGTGTTTGAAAAAGAGATCACCAAAATTTGTGACTGGGTACATGCCGCCGGGGGGCAGGTATATCTAGATGGCGCTAATCTAAATGCACAGGTAGGGTTGGCACAGCCCGGTCGTTATGGCGCAGATGTCAGC
>JBMZFK010000002.1:40606-46047 GCA_049615365.1 Puniceispirillaceae bacterium (SeqCode) | reverse complement strand
TCTTAATCAAACGGAAGGAAAAAAAGATGGACGTCGAAGCTGCAAAGATGATTGGTGCTGGTCTGGCTGTTATTGCTCTGGCTGGTGTTGGTGTGGGTATCGGGAGTATCTTCTCTTCCTTGGTTAGCTCAATTGCACGTAACCCTGCTGCGCGTGATACTGTTTTCGGTATCGGCATTCTGGGCTTTGCCCTGACAGAAGCTATTGCGCTGTTCGCGCTGGTTGTTGCATTGCTGATGCTGTTTGCTCTGTAAAGTCAGACTAGAGCAAAAAGAAATCTTTGGTATCAGCATGGCCAGCGATAATAGCGACAAGGCTATGCAGGACATGCTGATATCCATTTAATAGAGTTTGCAATCTAGATGACGCTGGTACTGGCAATGATCACTCTCAGAAAAATGAAAGCCTTTGGACTTTCCCTCTTACTTGTTAGCGGGCCAACTTCGGTTCTGGCAGCCGAGGGTGAGGCAAAGGGTCTGCCGCAACTTGATATCACAACCTGGCCTAATCAGCTATTTTGGCTAGTCGTTACCTTTGGTATTGGCTATGTGATTATGTCCAGAATGATTACCCCGCGCATTGGCAATGTGCTAGAGCAGCGAGGCCGGACTATTCAGGATAATCTGACCAGAGCCAAAGAAGCAGAAGCAGATGCTCAGGCAATGAAGCAGGAATTTGAAGCTTCACTGGATGATGCACGCGCCAAGGCATCTGATGCGTCACAAAAAGCGATGGCAGAAGCAAAAGCCAATGCCGAGGCCGCTGAAGCGGAATTGAGCGCAAAATTAGCGAAAAAGACAAAGACAGCAGAAACAAAGCTGTCAAAAGTTCGCGATGAAGCGCTGGCAAATATCAATGACGTGGCAAGTGAAGTCACACAGGATGCTATTTTGGCCGTCACCGGCATGAAAGTAACAAAAGCCGAAGCTACAAAGTCAGTAACAAAACTGGCTAAAGCTGGCGCGGTTCAGGAGGCTTAAATGTACTTTGATGAAGGCGCATGGGTTGCGCTCGGTTTTGCCATTTTTGTCATTCTGGTCTGGAAAAAGGCAGGGGCTGCTTTACGCGAAATGCTGGATGCCCGTGCCGACAAGATTCGCACCGAACTCAGCGAAGCAGAAGCCCTTCGCAAGGAAGCAAAAGCCCAGCTTGACAGCTTTAAAGAGTTGAAAAAAGAAGCTGAGGAAGAAGCAAAGAATATTCTTGCTAACGCAACCTCGGCGGCAAAGCGCATCAGGGAAACCGCAGCGGCAAAAGCAGAAGAGAATATTGCCCGCCGCGAAGCTCAGGCAGCGGCAAAGATTAAAGCCTCTGAAGCGGCAATGGTTAATGAGATTAAAACCAAAACAGCCCAGCTTGCAGCGCAGGCGGCGCGTCAGATTATCACAGAAAAGCTGGATGAAAAGACTGCCTTGAAACTGGTTGACCAGTCTGTTGAGCAAATCGCCGCACAAAAATAAACGCTTGTCCCAACAGCGTTAAACATAATTAACCGCCCCTGTTATCAACAGCGGCGGTTTTATTTTGCTTAAATGCGCAGGACAGGCGGTCTAGTTCAGCTCTATGCGCTCTGAGACCAGCGATATAACCACTCTGCCCTCTGCCGGTATGCTCAATTCATGGCGCATTAACGGATAGATTAAATCAACCTTTGAGCCAAACGCCATTCGATAGCTAAAGCTTTCATGGCCAATAACCGTATCGACGCTGTCCAGCTTGGCCGCGATAAAGGGGACTTCCAGCAACAGCGCGTTTTCACTTTCCTCTGCAGGGCGGCTTACTTTCAGTCCGATACCCAGCTGAACATTTGTCTTTTCGCCATCATCCTCGCAAACCGCATCTATACCATTGAGGCGTACAACCGACAGATCTCCTGTCTCTGCGGCAAGGGTGACACGCGCGCCCAGCTCGGACACAGACACAAGATGTGTGCAATCATAGGTCTCGGGCTCGAATGTAGAACATGCCCCAAGCGTAGCTAGAACACCTGCACCCAAAATTGTGGTTAAAAAGCGTCTGTTCATCATAAGCCTATCCTATTGCGAAAATACAACGCCGCTTCGTGCCAATACCACAAAGCATATGAAACTCTTATATAGCAGTCTTCTGAAAGTTCTGCTACTGATATAGGACATTTGCATGATGGCGGCATCCATGGCCCTTATGCTGGTTTATCACTTTGCTGAAGCCTGAACTGATAATGAAGAGTAACAGTCCTAAAACATTGATTTTGGCCTCGCCGCGCGGGTTTTGCGCTGGCGTTGAACGCGCCATCAAGATTGTAGAACGCGCCATAGATAAGTTTGGCGCGCCTATCTATGTTCGGCACGAGATTGTGCATAATAAGCGGGTGGTCGATGATTTGGCCCAAAAAGGCGCTGTTTTTGTAAAAGAGCTGGATGAAGTGCCAACAGGCGGGCATGTTATTTTCTCGGCACATGGGGTTGCCCGTGCGGTGCATGAACGCGCAGACGAGCTGAATATGATGGCTATTGACGCGACCTGTCCACTGGTGACAAAAGTCCATCTGGAAGCTGGCAAGCATGTAAAGCGTGGGCGCCATATTTTGCTCATTGGTCACGCTGGCCATCCCGAAGTTATTGGCACCATGGGACAGGTTGAAGATGGCGAGATGACGCTTATTGAAACCGCAGAAGATGCGTTATCCTTTACCCCGCCTGCTGATACCGATCTTGCATTTGCTACCCAGACCACCTTGTCAGCAGACGAGACAGCCGAAATTATCACTGTTCTGCAACATCGCTTTCCCGAGATTTCTGGCCCAAAAGGTGAGGATATCTGTTATGCCACAACCAACCGCCAAAATGCGGTAAAGGCGCTAGCTTCAGAAATTGATTATCTGATTGTTATAGGCGCCGAGAATTCCTCTAACTCCAAACGGCTAGTAGAGACTGGCCTGAAAGCGGGTGTCAGAGACGCCATGCTGGTTGCAGATGCCAGCAAGCTGGATTTTACCGCCCTGGATGATGCAGCCCGTATTGGCCTGTCGGCCGGGGCTTCTGCGCCTGAAATTCTGGTTGATGAAGTAATAGCGGCATTGCAAGCGCGGTACGAGCTTAACATAAGCCATCAGAATTTTATTCAGGAGACCATGCATTTCAAACTGCCCACCCTCCTGTCTGATCAAGAGGTGGCGTCATAGCTGTTTACACCCAGATAGATGATGAGGCATTGGCCACCTTTTTAGGCAAGTATGAGCTTGGCAATTTGCTGAGCTTTGCTGGCATTGCCGAGGGGGTTGAGAACTCCAATTACCTGCTGCGAACCGATAAAGCTAACTATATCCTGACGCTTTATGAAAAGCGGGTAAATGCAGATGAATTGCCCTTCTTTATCGGGCTGATGCAGCATTTATCGCAAACTGGCCTGGATTGCCCGGTTCCCGTGGCAGACAAAAACGGACACATATTGCAAGAGCTGTGCGGACGCCCGGCCGCCATTGTTACCTTTCTGGATGGAACCTCTCAGCGTTATCCAAATGTTGATAAATGCCGGGCACTTGGACAGGCATTAGCACAATTCCACTTACGCTCGGAAGGGTTTGAAGGGGTGCGCAAAAACGCGCTTGGCCCTAAAGACTGGGCACCTTTGCTGGCGTCCATAGATGGCGATTTACCCGGTATCCCGGATGGGACGCTGGATCTTACCGCCGCCAGCCTGAAAGATATTCTGGATAGCTGGCCTGCAGATCTGCCAGCTGGTCATATCCATGCCGATATGTTCCCCAATAATGTGTTGTTTGTTGGAGATAAACTTACCGGCATTATTGATTTTTACTTCGCCTGTCAGGATTTATATGCCTATGACATTGCGATTTGCCTGAATAGCTGGTGCTTTGATGCAGATGGCAGTTTCAATATCACCAAATCTGGGGCGCTGTTACATGGCTATGAAAAAGAGCGCCCCCTATTGGACAGCGAAAAACAGGCACTGCCAATCCTTAATCAGGGTGCTGCGATGCGGTTTTTCCTGACCCGCCTGTATGACTGGATAAATACGCCGGCAGAGGCGCTGGTAAAGCCGTTAAACCCTATGGAATTCTGGTCGCGTCTGCGCTTTCATCAGCGCGCCAGGGGGCCAGAGGATTACGGTCTGTGGAGCTAGCCACCTCATGAGCCTGCCAGCAGCAGATGTTTATCTTTATACCGATGGTGCCTGTCTTGGTAATCCAGGGCCGGGCGGATGGGCAGCGGTGCTGAAATGGCAGGAAGAGGTAAAAGAGCTGTCTGGTGGCCAGCCAGACACCACCAATAATCAAATGGAATTAAGTGCGGTTATTCAGGGTCTTGCCGCCCTAAAGCGCCCAGTGCGCGTGCATATCGTCACCGACAGCAAATATGTAATGAATGGCGTCCAGGACTGGATGCCGCGCTGGAAGCAAAATAACTGGCGCACGGCGGCTAAAAAACCGGTCGCCAATAAAGAATTATGGCTGGAGCTGGACGCGCTGTGCCAAACCCATCAGACCAGCTGGGAATGGGTAAAGGGGCATTCCGGCCATCCGATGAATGAACGTTGTGATGAGCTAGCTAGCCGCGAGGCCGCCACTATCGCGCAAAACAGCTAAAACCTAGCCGATAGCTGACAGGACATGCCCGGCGCTTGACACTTCAAAAATGCCCGGCTCTTCAACAAATACATGTGTGATTGTGCCATCTTCGACAACCAGAGCGCATCGCTGGGTTCGCTCTGCCAGAACATCCCCAAAATCTGCGGTAATGCCCAGTGCGCGCGAAAATTCAGCCCGCATATCGGCTAGCATATCAATTTTGCCTGTTGCCCCATTCATATCTGACCAGACTTTCATAACATGGGCATCATTGATAGATAAACACGCCACCGCATCAAAACCGGCAGCAGCTAGCTGGTCCAGATTTTCCAGATAATCAGGCAGATGTTTGGCAGAACAGGTTGGTGTAAATGCCCCCGGCACCGCAAACAGGACAATCTTCCGGCCAGCGAAATAGGCAGCTGTTTCCACCTCCTCAATGCCTTCTTCTGATTTTGTGCGGATGGTGACAGCAGGGATTTTCATTCCTGGTTCTGGTAGCATGCTATCTGCCCCTTTTCGTGGCTGGTGTTGGATAGGGTTTGTCCTTCACACCAAATAGGCTGGCTAGTTGATCTTGTCCAGTGCCATGACAATCTTTTCTGCAGATAATAGCTCGTCAAAAATAATCGGTGCCTGCCCATCCGGGAAATACAGGATATTAAACGGGATTCCAAAGCGGCCAAAGCTTGCCAGATAGTCTGCAATCTCCGGATCCGGCAGGGTCCAGTCTGCTTGCAGCAACACCACATCTTTTGCCTCAAACGCAGCTTTTATCTTTTTGGTGTTTAGCGTCAGTGCCTTATTAACCTTGCAGGTAATACACCAGTCAGCGGTAACATCTACAAAGACAGGACGGCCTGCATCAAGG
>JBMZFK010000002.1:0-40507 GCA_049615365.1 Puniceispirillaceae bacterium (SeqCode) | reverse complement strand
GCTGCCATACCGCCTGCTGGCTATTATTTTGGCCACTATTCTGGGCACTATTCTGGCCGCTATTTTGGAGAGTGTTGTTTTGAGCGCCCAGCCCGGTTGCCCCTGCCAATAACCAGCCAAGCCAGATAATCGTTGCTACCAGGCCAGAGGCCAATATTGGCTTCACCCATTTCATCCAGCGCCCCGGTGTCGGCATCGCCGCAATAAAGCCCGGAAAAGCCGCCAGCATCAGCCATGGCACCGCCAGCCCGGCTCCCATTACCAGCATAACAACGAATAACTGCCCAGCAGAGGCCGCCAGAGCAAAGCTAACCGCTGTACCTACCAGCGGCGCCGAACAGGGGGTTGCCAATATTGTTGCCATAAAGCCACTGGCAAAATCGCCCAGCAAGCCACGCCCTCTAATTCGGCCAGCAAAGGCCGGTATCGGCAGGCGGATAATATCCAGCAAGCTGAGCGTAAATAGCGTCATCACCCCCATCATAATTCCTAAAAACCACGGATTTTGAAACTGAACACCCCAGCCCAAACGCCCGCCTGCCAGCTTTAGGCCAATCAGGGCCAATGCCAGCAAGGCAAAGCTGGTTAGAATACCTGCCGATCCGGCTAGCAAGCGCATACGCACCTGCGCGGATGTTGCCCCGCCCATAGATAGAATAGAGGCAAGCTTTAGGGATAATACAGGCAACACGCATGGCATGATATTCAAGATCAGCCCGCCCGCAAACGCCGCCAGCAAAATAAAGAGGATAGAAGCAGATAACGCGCCGCTATCTGCAGAGGCAAGGGTAAGACCCGCAATCCGTACCTCCAGAAACTGTTCGGGTGCGGCAAGGGTCAGGGTTACAGGCTGGCCGATTAGAGCTGCGCTATCGCTGGTTCCAAGGATCTGTATTTCATAAATTTGCGGGGTGATAAGCCGGGGTTTTGTAAAGCTAAGCCCATTTATGGCGGCTTCTACAAACACATCTTCCAGCGGCAGGCTGGACACCCCCATTTCCAGAAGGAGACGGGCCGGGTTTTGTTCTAAAGACAGGCGTGCCAGATGAATGTCCGGCCCTGTCCCTGTTTTCGGCACAAGCGAGGCAAAGCGTGCAATATCCCGGGCATCAGGGCTGGCCCCGCCCTGCCCGGCTGGAAGATTAAGCCCAAGCAGCCCCCCTACCGGAATACAGATATCCGCACAGACAAGAGCATTAACCTGTGCCTGCAACATCAAAGGCTGGCCAGCGATATGGCCGCCCAGGCGCAGTGGAAAAATAACCTCATCCCCATAACCATAGGTATCCAGTCCAAACAGGGAAAAGCGGCTGGGTATAGGAAAATCCATCTCTAGCGTCTGGCCAGGCAATTCAGTGCCTGGTGCAAAACCGACCTCGGTTGGCAGCCCCGCATCACCAGGACTGCGCCAATAAATCTTCCACCCCTCGCTAAGGCGCACTTTCAGGCCCAGCGGGATTTCCTCCAGCCTGTCTGTCGCGGTAAGCGCAGAGACCAGAGCCATCTCTACCTCTGGCGTTTTAATCACCGCGTTACTCTGCTCGGCCTGCACAGCTGTTGGCGTAAAAGCCAGAGCAAATGCAAGGATAATCCATCCAGGCCAGCGTTTCAGAATCATTCTAAACAAAGCGACTTTCCAAAGGTTAATTCTAGTCAGGCGTCTATGGTTTAGCCCAATTAATGCGAATCTGCATTAAAATAGAGGCAAAAGATGGGCAAAGATTGGCAAATTTTCTTAGCCCTCTTATCATTAACAGGCGTATGATTAATCGGTGTAGTGTAAATTGGCGCGTAAAACATGCCGACAATCAAGGACACCCCGCAGGAGCGCTTTATGGCGGTGAATTCAGTTGATTATACAAAAACGCTAACCGGGCAATTACTGGTAGCAACCCCGCAAATGACCGATCCACGCTTTCAAAAGCGGGCATTGTTCATCTGTCAGCATGATGAAACCGCCGCAATGGGCTTTATTATCAATCAGCCCAGTGAGGAAGTAACAATTTCCAGCCTGAGCGACCAGCTGGAGATTGATCAGCCTCGTTTTGAGCCTAATGCGCCTGTTTATATTGGCGGGCCGGTAGAGCCTCAACGCGGATATATTCTGCATACAGATGATCAGATGATGCCGAATTCAGTGCTGGTTCGTGACAATATTTGCCTGTCCATGCATGTTGATATGATAACCGAGATTACCCGCGGTTTGGGGCCGATGCACGCCAAGATATTACTTGGCTATGCCGGCTGGTCAGCAGGTCAGCTTGAAGAGGAAATGAAACAAAGCATGTGGTTTCACCTGCCTGCCACCGCAGATATGCTGTTTAACACAGAAGATGCGCATATCTGGGATAAAACTTTTCGGGCGATGGGCTTTAATGCAGGCTCGCTCTCGCCGCAAAGTGGCTCGGCCTGAACCGCTATATCTGCACACCCAAAGACAGGCTTGCAACACAGCTAGGCCATAATAGCCTGCATATCCTGAATATCTATCTGACTGTTAGCTGGCCCCACAATAGACAAAGACGGTGCAGGCCCACTGGTTATCAGATGCGCCAGCTCAGCGATATCCTCGCGGCTAACCTTCTCAATGGCCGCCAGCATTTCCTCACATTCAAACACACGGTCAAACAATGCCAACTGCAACGCAGTTGTCTCCATCATTGACGAGACAGAATCACGCCGCATTAACACCGCTGCCCGCAATTGCTGTTTTGATCTGTCTATTTCTTCCTGATGAAGCCCTGTTCGGCAGGCCTTCAACGCCGCTAGCGATACTTCCAGCATTTCATCGACATCTTTATCCGAGGTGCCTGCATATACCCCAAACACACCTGAATCTGTAAACATCTGGGCAAAGGAGAAAATGGAATAGCACAAGCCGCGCTCTTCCCTGACCTGCTGGAACAGGCGCGAGGACATACCGCCGCCATAAAGATTTGATAAAATCATCAGCGGGTACCGCCAGGATGACCGGGCATCCGGGGCCTGAAACCCGAACACAGTATGGCATTGTTCTAAATCACGGCTGGCAATATGACGGGTCGATAAAAATTCCGGTGCCTTACGTTGCGGGGCATCTGCCTGTTTCAGCTTGTCAAAATACTGGCTAGCCAGCCCGGATAGCTGTTGATGGGTAATCGGCCCAGCCACACATATCACCATCTGTTCTGCCCCATAATAGCGTTGCATAAAACCTGCTAGTTCAGGGGCGGTAAAGCTGGAAACACTGTCTGTTGTGCCGAGGATGGAGTTGCCCAGCGTGTGCTTGCCAAAACAGGCCCGCGAAAAACATTCAAAGACATGATCATCTGGAGAGTCGATGCTCTGGCCAATTTCCTGAATAATCACGCCGCGCTCACGTTCAATTTCCTCGGCTGGCAAGGTAGAGTTCAGCAAAATATCACTTAAAATATCAAAGCCCATCTCCAGATGCTCTGGCAGAAGGTTAATATAATAGGCGGTTTCTTCTCTGGCGGTATGGGCATTTATAAACCCGCCTACATTCTCGATATCTTTTGCAATAGACAAGGCAGTGCGGCTGTGTGTGCCTTTAAAGGCCATATGTTCCAGGAAATGGGCCACACCTATCTCTTGTGTGTGCTCATCACGCGCTCCTGCCTTTACCCAGACGCCAAGGGATACAGAATTTGAATTTGCCATACCAACCGAGGCAAGGGTCAGGCCATTAGCCATCTTGCTGGTTTCAATAACCGCCATCAGCCGCGCTGCCATTTCAGGACCAGCTGCTGTATGGCGGCCATATCATTATCTACCTGCAGCATTTCTTCTTCCCGCTCCATCAAATCAGCCAGCGCATCCGGAAGGGCGGCTATCTGGCCAGTAGCGTTATGCACCGCATCTGAAAATTTAGCCGGATGGGCGCAGGCAAGGCTGATAATTGGCGTATCCTTATCCACCAGATTCGTGGTACGGGCATGGCGTGCGGCCGCTAGCCCTACCGCACTATGCGGATCGATCAGATAACCAAGCTCACCATAGGTTCTTCTAATCTCCTCGGTTGTCCCCTCATCATCAAGGCAATAGCCGGAAAAGACCTGCAAGGCCGAGGCCAACACCTCATCTGCGACAGAAAAACTGCCAGTTTCAGCAAAGCTCTGCATACAGGTGGCAACCGCCGCCCCATCACGGTTCAACAGCTCAAATAATAGCCGTTCAAAATTGGAGGAAACCTGAATATCCATGGACGGGCTAAGTGAGGGATGCACATCGCGGCGTTGCATAATCCCATCAGCAAAGAAACGGGTGAGGATATCATTCCGGTTTGACGATACGATAAACCGCTCGACAGGCAGGCCCATTTGCATGGCAACCCATCCGGCAAACACATTGCCAAAATTACCAGTAGGGACAGAAAAGGCCACTGGCTTGTCCGGGGCGCCCACCGCAAGGGCAGAGGTGAAATAATACACAATCTGCGGCATCAAACGTGCCCAATTTATCGAATTAACCGCAGAAAGCCCAACCTTGTCACGGAATGGCGCATCATTAAAACAGGCCTTTACCAGCGCCTGGCAATCATCAAAATCCCCCTTTACAGCGATGGCATGTACCCCCGCATCACGAACAGAGGTCATCTGTTTTTGCTGTACAGGCGAGACCCGGCCTTTGGGAAACAGAATAAACACATCCACCGCATCACGCCCGCGAAAGGCCTCAAGCGCGGCAGACCCTGTATCACCGCTTGTGGCCCCCAATATCACCGCATGGCGATTTTGACGGCTGAGAGAGGCATCAAAGGCACGCGATAGAAACTGCATCGCATAATCTTTAAAGGCAATGGTTGGCCCATGGAATAATTCCAGAATATGGATATCGGATTCGATGGACTTCAGCGGGGCAATATCCTTATGGGTAAAATCGCGATAGGCGGCGCTGGCCATTTGGGTGATCTGCTCTTGTGTCAGCTCGCCTTCGGTAAAGCGCGACATAATCAGCCCGGCTATCTCGACATAGCTTTTGCCGCGCATGGCGCTTATTTCTGCTTTTGTGAAGCTTGGCCATTCAACTGGCAGATATAAACCGCCATCCTGGGCTAGCCCGTTAAGCAAGGCCTCTTCAAAACTAAGCGGGCCATCTTTGCCTCTGGTGCTGATATATTTCATTTTAAATATGCCTCAATAGCTATGCGCGTTTGCGAAAACCCAGCCGCCCTGCATTTACATGATATGCCAGATAAACGCCAATCAGGGACAGGGCAATCCCGAACCATGTCAGCGCGTAATTCAAATGTGTATTGCGCACCTCGATCTGCATGGTGGCCGCGATGGGCAAGGTCAGAACCTCACCCTCCCGGATTTGATCTGCATAATAGCTGGTAATCGCTTCCTGCATATTTAGATGCGCTGCAAGCTCGTCCGGTTTCAGGGTAAACCAAAAGCCTTTTTCCGGTTCATTCTCTGGAACAAAATATCCTTTTTGCTGAGGCAGGCGCAGAACCGCCCGAATAGTTACCTCTTTATCTTCCAAAGAAAAAGGGCGCTTTTCAGGCTCACGATAGGCCTCAGATACCCAGCCCCTGTTCACAAATATCAGCTTGCCGCCATTTGTTCGGAATGGGGTTACCACATGAAACCCGGCATTGCCTTCATAGGTGCGACCGGTTAAAAATCGCTCCTTGTCATGCAGATAGCGCCCTTGCAGGGCCAGGCTATGAAATTCCACTATAGATAAATCTGCATCATTCTCAGGCGGCAGGATAGGCTGGGCGCTGGCACGCTCATTAAAATTATTAATCAGGGCGGTTTTCCACGCCAGTCGGTCTAGCTGCCAAAAGCCAAGTGCCAGCAATACCAGCAAAGCTGGAATACTAAATAGCGTTAGCCATAAAAATGGTCTGAAATACATGACACTAAACCTGACAAAGTGGTAAAAATTAGTTGTAAGCGCTGTCGCACAATAAGAAAATCGACCTACAACTGCAAGTGTTGAGGCCGATTTTCATTTCTCTATGATGATAGGGCTTGTGCCCGATTTATCAGCCGCCCCACCAATATACAGCGACAAACAGGAACAGCCAAACAACATCAACAAAATGCCAATACCATGCTGCGGCTTCAAAACCGAAATGCTGTTCTGGCGTGAAATGCCCCTTCAGGCCGCGAATTAAACATACCAGCAGGAATAAGGTTCCTACCAGAACATGAAACCCGTGAAAGCCGGTAGCCATGTAGAACACAGATGGATAAATACCATCTGTAAAGCCAAAAGGTGCATGGCTATATTCCAGTGCCTGCAGACCGGTAAATAGCGCGCCTAACAGCACTGTTAGAACCAGACCTGTAATGAAATCACGGCGGTTATTTTTTACCAGCGCATGATGTGACCAGGTAACGGTACAGCCACTCAGCAACAGAACCAGCGTGTTAATTAATGGCAGGTCAAATGGATTAAAGGTCTCGATCCCCTCGGGTGGCCAGACGCCGCCTGCAGGATAAAAAGAACGGTCAAAAAAGGCCCAGAAAAACGCGACAAAGAACATCACCTCAGAGGCGATGAACAACATCATGCCATAGCGCATGCCCACCTGAACGATCGGTGTGTGATGCCCCTGATATTCTGCCTCGCGCACCACGTCACGCCACCACATAAACATGGTCAGCAAGACAAGACCGAGACCGACCGCCAGCACATGCTCGCCATAGGTCCGCTCATGCATGAACATAACCCCGCCAATAGCGGTTATAAAGGCTGCTGCCGACCCTACTGCCGGCCATGGGCTGGGCTCTACCAGATGATAAGGATGTTGATGTGATCCACTCATGTTCTTCTCCTCAAGAAAAAGCCTGTCCCCTCCGACTGGCAGATCAAATTAAACCTATAAGAACATCTTTATGTTCTTGCCTCAAAAAAAGTATAGGACAGGACAATTTCGTCCACATCCATTGTATTGGTATCCGTCCCAATCTCGCTATCCACAAAAAACGACACGGGCATATCCATCGATTCGCCAGGTTGCAGGGTTTGTTCGGTAAAACAGAAACATTCAATCTTCATAAAATACGGCCCTGCTTTTTGCGGCGTCACATTAAATGTCGCCGTGCCGGTAGATGGTGTTGTGCCAATATTTGTTGCCCGATACATGATGGTCGTCTGCTCACCGGGTTGCAAGCTAACAGGCGCGCTAACCGGAACAAATTCCCAGTTTAGCTGCGGGCTGACATTGGCATCAAAGCGCACCGCAACTGGCGGCAGATTTGTTGCAATCTCTGTTGGCAGGGTTTCAGCAACCTGTGTCGTACCACCAAAACCGGTAACCTGACAGAACAGGCGATATAGAGGTACAGAAGCGAACGCCAGACCAACCATGCCAGCAACCACCAATGCAATACCCATCAGCATCCGCCGATTGCGATCGCTGGTTGCCTGTGCATAGAGTTTATCTGTTGCCAGTTCGCTCATCAGATTGTTTAGCCTTCCATCCGCAAAATTGTGACCAGATAGATCAATACCGCAAAACCAAAGATCAGTCCCAACACCCACAAATTACGTTTGCGGCGCATTTGCTGCATTTCCTTGCCTGTTTTCGGGTCTGTTTGCGTCATCGTTACATCATCCAATAAAAGTGCCAGCCCCCTAGATAAGCGAGGCTATCAGCCTATCTGCGATCAGGGCCGCAAATAAAATAAACAGATAAAAAATAGAGAATTTAAACAGCTTCCATGCTGCCGCGTCACTTGGCTTGCGATAGAGTGACACCGCCAGAACAACAAAAACAATCCCCATCACGGCGGCAATAGCCGGATACAGGAGGGTGGTCATGGACAGCGCATGGGGTGCCAGACCGGTTGGCGCCAATAACAACGCATAAATCAGGATTTGCTTGCGTGTCTCGGCAGCGCCAGCAACCACAGGCAGCATTGGCACGCCTGCCTGTTTGTAATCATCATTTTTGACCAATGCCAGCGCCCAGAAATGCGGCGGCGTCCAGATAAAAATCAACGCAAATAACGCAATAGATTCAATCGAAATACCGCCTGTTACCGCAGCCCAGCCAACCATTGGCGGCAATGCCCCGGCCGCCCCGCCAATAACAATATTCTGGGCGGTGCTACGCTTTAGCCAGACGGTGTAAATCACTGCATAGAAAAAGATGGTAAAGGTCAACAGCCCGCCAGCCAGCAAATTACTGGTCAGGCTAAGCAATAGAACCGATAAAAAAGAGATAACAATACCCAGCGCCAGCGCTTCGGCAGGGACCACACGCCCTGCCGGTATAGGCCGGTTGCGGGTACGGCTCATCACCGCATCAATATCGCGATCATACCATTGGTTTATCGCCCCGGATGCCCCAGCCCCGGCCGCAATAGCGAACAACGCCACAGCCGCCAGAATTGGATGCATCTGACCTGGTGCCAGAAACATGCCGGCAAAGCCAGTAAAGATCACCAGGCTCATGACACGCGGCTTCATCAACTGAAAAAACTCACCGACTGTTGCAGGGGTATCTGCAATAGTCACATGTGGTTCAGCCTGTATGATTTGCTGTGTCATAATAAGGGTAATCCTTAAATTTACCTGAAATCAGGCAGCTTTACTTTACCTTCGGCAACGCATCAAACGTATGGTATGGCGGCGGGGAAGATACCTGCCATTCCAATGTTGTTGCGCCCTCACCCCATGGGTTATCCGCTGCTTTTCTGCGGCTTACAAACGCTTCGACAATCAGCGCCAGGAAGATAAGGGTTGCAAACGCACTCACGAACGAGCCGATAGAGGCCACATAGTTCCAGCCAGCAAACGCGTCAGGATAATCAATATAACGACGCGGCATTCCGGCCAGACCCAGGAAATGCATTGGGAAGAAGGTCAAATTCACACCGATAAAGGTCAGCCAGAAATGCAACTTGGCCAGCCCTTCATGATATTCATAGCCTGTCATCTTGGAGAACCAGTAATAAAAGCCTGCAAACAAGCCAAATACCGCGCCAAGAGACAACACATAATGGAAGTGGGCAATCACATAATAAGTGTTATGCAACACCACATCCATACCGGCATTTGCCAGAACCACCCCGGTTACACCGCCAACGGTGAACAAGAAGATAAATCCAATCGCCCATAACATAGGCGATTTAAAGGTCATGGACCCGCCCCACATGGTCGCAATCCATGAGAAGATTTTCACCCCTGTCGGTACCGCGATAACCATTGTAGCTGCGGTGAAATAGGCCCGTGTATCCACATCCAGCCCAACCGTATACATATGGTGTGCCCATACAATAAAGCCGACAAAACCGATCGCAACCATCGCATAGGCCATGCCCAGATAGCCAAAAATAGGTTTGCGGGCAAAAGTCGAGATGATATGGCTAACAATCCCGAAGGCAGGCAGAATCATAATATATACTTCCGGATGCCCAAAGAACCAGAACAAGTGCAGGAACAGAATTGGATCGCCGCCGCCCTCTGGAATAAAGAAGGTGGTACCGAAATTTCTGTCTGTCAGCAACATGGTAATCGCCCCTGCCAGTACTGGAACGGCCAGCAATAGCAAGAAGGCGGTGATCAGCATCGCCCATGCGAACAATGGCATTTTGTGCAGGGTCATGCCAGGTGTACGCATATTAAAGATGGTGGTGATAAAGTTAGCCGCGCCCAGAATAGAGGAAACACCCGCCAAATGCAGAGACAGGATCGCCAAATCCATCGACATGCCAGGCGTACCTGCTGTGCCGGACATTGGCGGATAAATCGTCCAGCCAACACCAGCCCCGCCATCCATTACCGCCGAGAGCAGCAGCAGTATGAAAGAAGGTGGCAACAGCCAGAATGAAATATTATTCATCCGCGGAAAGGCCATATCCGGCGCACCGATCATAATCGGCACAAACCAGTTACCAAACCCGCCAATAAGACCCGGCATCACTACAAAGAACACCATAATCAGGCCATGCGCTGTGGTAAACACGTTCCATACATGACCATCTGCCATATATTGAACGCCTGGCTCCATCAGCTCCATACGCA
Source organism: Puniceispirillaceae bacterium (SeqCode) (assembly GCA_049615365.1). Classification (GTDB taxonomy): domain Bacteria; phylum Pseudomonadota; class Alphaproteobacteria; order Puniceispirillales; family Puniceispirillaceae; genus JADHLI01. The sequence continues at coordinate 30,520 of JBMZFK010000002.1, read as the reverse complement.
TGAAAATAGAAAACCCGCCACCAATTAAAGCGGCAAGAATAGAGAAGATGATATACATCGTCCCGATATCTTTGTGGTTTGTTGAATACAGCCAACGGCGCACAAACCCGGTCGGGTTAGCATGTCCTGTATCTGCTGCGTGTGTCTGGGCACTCATTTTTTATCTCCCTGCTCTCACAATAAAAATTAGTTAGCTGAAGCCAGAAGCGTAGCGCTCGGTATTTCTACAGACGCGAACTCTTCTTTGGCATTCAATAGCCATTCAGCGTAATCAGCTTCGTTCAATGCCTGAACAACAATTGGCATATAGGCGTGGTTTACGCCGCAAATCTGATTACACTGCCCATAATATTTTTTCGTGCCTTCTGGCACATCGATCCAGGCCTCGTTAATCCGGCCAGCGATAGAATAAATCTGCACCGCAAGTGATGGTACGAAAAATGAATGCATCACATCATTGCCGGTTACCAGCAGCTTGATGCGGGTGCCAGCTGGCACCACCAGCGGATTATCCACGCTCAACAGGCGGATTTGATCCTCGCCAAGATCTTCTTCATCGACCAGATAGCTGTCAAACGAGATATTCTCGTCAGGATATTCATAATTCCAGTACCACTGGTTGCCTGTCACCTTGATCACCATGTCGGTGTCTTTGGTTTTGTCCATATAATACAGAAGCTGGAAAGATGGCACCGCAATCACCACAAGAATCAGTACCGGCACAACTGTCCACAGGATTTCAATAATGGTGTTATGAGATGTCTTTGACGGTTTCGGGTTCGCCGAGGCGCGAAAGCGCACACATACATAGACCAGCAATCCCAGCACAAATAGCGAGATAACCGTGATGATTACCAACAGCATATTGTGCAGGCTTGTTGCCCTTTCCGCGATAGACCCGGCTGGATCCTGAAGGCCTAGCTGCCATGGCTGAGGTTCAGCCGCATAAGCGGTGCTTACACATAAAACACCAAAAGCCATCATAACCGACATGGCGGCAGATAGAAGGCTGCGCAAATTCATCTTTTTTTCCCCCTTCGACGTAAGGATCAGTTGACCAGATTAACCTTTCCGGGCTGCGCTAGAAATATGGAAGCGGACCAGACGGATCGATCACATGATATTACTCCCCCTCTTCTAGCGGTTTTTTTTCGTAAAGAAAAGCCACTGCGACGGCCTGTCGCGCGTTTTTTTTGCAGGGCGCAAAGTAATCTTCAAAATACCCTCGCAAACAGCTTCTTTTCACGCCCCCCTCTTGAAAGAAACCGCTAAACCAACCATTATCACCTGATAACATGATCCGGTGCTTTCCCTTTAGAAAAGTGCCAAGAAAACCAAAAAGGCAAAGCTATGACCCTAATGGACCAGACAGACGCATTATTCTTTGGCAAGACAGGCCTGGATAAAGATAATACCCTAGCCATTGTTGCAGACTGCCTGAACGGTGCAGATGATGGGGATTTGTTCCTGGAAATGCGGCATTCAGAAATGCTGGGCTTTGATGATGGCCGGCTAAAGACAGCGACCTATGACCAGAGCGCCGGATTCGGTCTGCGGGCTATCGCTGGCGAGGCAGATGCGTTTGCCCATGCAGGAGAGCTATCTGAATCTGCCCTGCGGCGTGCAGCAGAAACCGTATCATCAGTGGCATCCGGGCATGGCGGACAGCTGGCACTGGCCCCGGATGCCGGACGCAACAAACCGCTTTACAGCGATTTAAACCCGCTGGCCCAGACCCCCTTTGCGGACAAGGTCGCGCTGTTACAGAAAATTGACGCCTATGCCAGAGCTGCTGATCCGCGTGTCCGTCAGGTCAGCGCCAGTATCGCTGGCTCCTGGCAAGCGGTGCAAATCCTGCGTCCCGATCATTCCTGTTTTGCCGATATTCGCCCGCTTGTGCGGATGAATGTGGCAATTGTGGTTGAACAAAATGGCCGGATGGAAACCGGTTCCAGCGGCACTGGCGGACGGTTTATGTTTGCCCGCTATCTGGATGATAGCCTATGGCAGGCAGAGGTAAATGAGGCGCTGCGGATTGCCCTGTTGAATCTTGATTCGGTTCCAGCCCCCGCCGGAGAGATGGAAATTGTTCTGGGCGCAGGCTGGCCGGGCGTGATGCTGCATGAAGCGGTCGGACATGGCCTGGAAGGGGATTTTAACCGTAAGGGCACATCTGTATTTTCTGGCCGTATTGGCGAGCAGGTGGCTGCCAAAGGGGTTACGGTTGTTGATGATGGCACCATGACAGACAGGCGCGGCTCTATTACCATTGATGATGAGGGCACAACGTCTGCCCGTAACGTGCTGATAGAAGATGGTATCCTGAAAGGCTATATGCAGGATCGCCAGAATGCCCGTCTGATGGGCGTGGATGCGACCGGAAATGGGCGGCGCGAATCCTATGCACATCTGCCGATGCCGCGCATGACCAACACCTTTATGGAAAATGGATCGCATGACCCGCAAGAGATTGTCGCCTCCATGAAAAAAGGGCTATATGCGGTGAATTTCGGGGGCGGTCAGGTGGATATTACCTCGGGTAAATTTGTGTTTTCTGCCTCTGAAGCCTATCTGGTGGAAAATGGCAAGATTGGCGCCCCTGTTAAAGGGGCAACCCTTATTGGCAGCGGGCCTGATGCCATGTCCAAAATCACCATGATCGGGAATGATATGGCTCTGGATCGCGGTGTTGGCACCTGCGGTAAGGCTGGGCAATCTGTTCCGGTTGGGGTGGGTCAGCCAACCTTGAAAATGGGCGGCATTACAGTGGGCGGCACCGAAGCTGCCTAGCGCTCATCCGATAAATTTAGCGGGTTAGCGCCGGGTTTTAATCCGCCAGACAATCGCCAGCAATAATAGCGTTATCACAAACCCAAAGCCAAAGGATAGCTGGCCTGTGCCGGCCTGATAAAGCGGGCCCGCTATGGACAGGCCAATTACCTGTCCCATAGAGCCAAATCCCTGTACCAGCCCCAGCGCACCCCCCATCTGATCGGCGCGCGCTGCATGCGAAGAGGCCGCTGACAAGGTTGGATTTGTCAGCGCAAAGCCCACACATACAAAGCTGGTAGAGGCCAATACCAGCACAAACATAATCAGCTCTCCACCTGTTTGCCCGCCAGCGATCACCGCGGTAAATAGCTGGCCAAATGCCAGAATACTGACCCCTGTCACGACAATTGGCATTTCGCCAAAAGCCCTTGTTAATCTGCCAATCAGCCCGCCTTGCACAAGGATGATACATACCCCGATATAGGTAAATAGCCAGCCCGTCTCGCGCGGGCCAAACCCCAGCAGATCACGCACCAGCAATACATAGGACGCTTCTACCTGGGCAAAGGCCAGATTAAGACAGAAAAAAGCCAGGGCAAACATGCCGATAGGGCTGGATAACATCGCTTTTAGCGCAACTGCAAAGGCCTGCCTGTCAGAGGTATCGGCGGTGGCCACACGCTGTAATTTCAGGCGCAAGGCCAGACAAACCGCAATGAAAGAAAACAAAGCGGCCACCAGAAACGGCACCTGATGCACAGGCCCGGAACCCAGCCCGCCAAGCAGCCCGCCAATAGCCGGACCCAGCACAAAGCCAGAGCCAATAGCCGCCCCTAGAAACCCCATGATACGGGCGCGTTCATACGGTTTTGAATTATCCGCGATTATCGCCTGTATGACGCCAATATTCCCCGCCGAAAATCCAGCGATAATACGAGCCGCAAACATCGAGATAATATCGTTACTCAGCGCAAACCACAGATGCGCGGCCGTGCCGATAATCAGCGATACCAGTAAAACAGGCTGGCGCCCTGTGCGATCCGATAACCGGCCCAGAATGGGATTGGCAATAAACATCGCCAGGGCAAAGCTGGCTAAAAGGGCGGTCATCACTGTCTCGGAATAGCCCAGATTTTCAATGACCGTATAGGGCAGCACCGGGATAAGCGCGCCTATCCCGACAAAATTCACAAATGTAATCAGCAGCAGTGCAAACATCTAGTCCCTATACCCTTAAATTCCCGGGCTATGTTATTCCGGGGCTATGTTATTCCGGGGCCTATGTGGGCGCCGGGCGCCATTTCAACATCTGTTTAAATCGAAATATCCTCTTTTGCGCCCTGCCCTTAGGCGGATGCACAACCAGCAGGACTAGTAATGATATTCTTTGAAAATATGGTGGATATCCTCGCCCCAGGAGCTATGATATTGCTCCAGCATCACATCAGCATGGGTTTTGCCAGATTGAACAATATTCTGTAAGGGGTCTAAAAATTTAGTCTCATCCTGACCCTTATCATCACAGATCGCCCGCGATTTCAGCCCGGCTTCGGCAATATCCAGAACTTCTTTTGCCAATTCATGAACCGAATGTCCGGCCAGTTGCCCTTGCAGCCCGTCTGTGGCAACCGATAATCGGCCAGCTTCAACATCGCTAGCGGTAAATTTAGCGACCAGCTGCTCGGCAGCGCCAAGCGCGCCATCATCATATAACAGCCCGACCCACAAGGCTGGCAGCGCACAAATATTGCCCCAGCTGCCGCCATCTGCACCGCGCATTTCAAGATAGCCTTTCAGCCGTACCTCTGGAAAAGCGGTCGTCATATGATCTTCAAAATCGGCCATGTCTGGATATTCGCCCTCAAAACCCGGCAGCTGGCCAGCCATAAAATCACGAAAAGACAGGCCGGAGACATCTATATAGTCATCGCCGCGATGCAGAAAATACATGGGCACATCCAAAATATAATCTACCCATCTTGCATAGCCAAAATCAGCATCAAAAACAAAGCTGGGCACGCCGCATCTGTCGGGGTCGGTATCTGTCCATGCCTGCGCCCGTGTGGATTTCAGACCTGACGGGCGGCCATCTTTAAAAGGTGAATTCGCGAAAAGGGCGGTTGCAATAGGTTGCAATGCTAGCGAGGTTCTGAATTTCCGCGCCATATCGCGTTCATCTTCATAATCCAGATTTACCTGCACGGTACAAGACCGCAACATCATATCCAGCCCTAAATTGCCCCGCTTTGGCATATATTCGCGCATAATCTTGTAGCGCCCCTTTGGCATCCAGGAAATATCATCACGCCCCCAGAGTGGCTGAAATCCAACCCCCAGCATACATAGCTCTAATTGCTGGGTTACCTCGCGCATCTGGCGCAAATGTGCGCCTGTTTCTGCGCAAGTTTCATGCAGGCTGACCAGCGCCGCCCCGGATAATTCCAGCTGGCCTCCGGGCTCTAGCGTCACCGATCCGCCATCGCTGCTTTTCAGGCCGATAATATGGCCCTTTTCGATAACGGGCTGCAGGTCAAATTGCTCTTGCAACAGAGACAGAAGCTGGCCAACCCCTTGCTTGCCTTCATAGGCAACAGGCTTGAATGTGCCTTTGTGAAACAGAAATTTTTCATGCTCGGTGCCAATACGCCATGCTGATTTGGGCTTGCCCTTTTCGGCAAACCACTCCACGAGCTGTGCGCGGTCTGTAACCGGCTGTAGATCATTATGTTCATTCATATTTCAGGTCTCTTAATTCCAGCTAGAGGTAGCCAGGGCAGGGGCAAGCGCATGTGATATGCAGATAGATATACAGTGATTTTCAGCTATCATGCCAATCCCCGCAAACAGCTTGATACAGGCTTAATGCAGCAAGGGCTGCGGTATCACTTCTTAATATACGAGGGCCAAGACTGATTTGTATCACTTCCGGACAGCAGAGAATTTGGGTCCGTTCCGCCTCGGAAAATCCGCCTTCAGGGCCGATCAGAAGGGCGGCTTTTCGCCCCTTTATTTTCTGCAAGACAGACACCATATTTGGTCGCTGTTCTGTAGCGGCAAACAGCTCGTCACAAAACAGGATCACCCGGTCTTGCGGCCAATCTGACAGCCTATTATCCAATGTTTCAAAATCGCCAATTTCCGGAATATCCAGCCGGCCTGTTTGCTCGGCAGCCTCTATCGCATTTGCCCGTAGCCGGTCGGTTTTCACGCGGCTGACCTGACAGAAATCTGTATCAACAGGCTGGATCAGACGCGCGCCCAGCTCGGTTGCCTTTTGTGCCATAAAATCAAGGCGGGTGCGCTTGATAGGGGCAAATAACAGCCAGATATCTGGCGGTAAAACTCGCTCGCGGCCCATCACGGTCAATATCGCGGTAACATTTTTTTTGGTTACTTCGGTTATATCGGCAATAACGCTGTTATCGCGGCCATTAAACAGCTCAATCCTATCGCCGATACGCCGGCGCATCACGGTTGCCAGATAATGCGCGGCCTCACCCACCAGCTGCACAGATGCACCCGGCACCAATGGCTGGTCGGTAAATAATCGAATAGATGGAGCGCCGGCATTCATAGCTATCAGATTTAGGCTGAAATCATATATGATGGCAAGTGCTTTTATCCCCATCTTGAAAAAGAATTAATTGAAAATGCGGCTATGCAATCAGGGCTATCTGACAGCAAAATCTGCCTCTTTAAAAAAACGGTCATAGACATCAAAGACGGGCTCAGGTAGTCAAAGACAAATGACAAAGCATGACCCAAACACAAAAAATCCTGACGTGCTAGCAAGCGATATTCGTCTTGAAGGCTGGTGGCAGCATTGGCCACGGCCCCTGCACCCCTATATCACACTGGCTCGCCTGGACCGGCCCATAGGGTGGTGGTTATTGCTATTGCCGGGCTGGTGGATAATCGCTGGCTATAGCCCGAATATCAGGTTTGCTGCGTTTTTCATGGCGCTATTTTTGGTGGGCGCTATTGTGATGCGCGCGGCAGGCTGTGTAGTCAATGATCTATGGGACAGAAATATAGACAAAAAAATAGCGCGCACACGCTCACGCCCCCTCGCTTCTGGCCAGATCAGTATTTTTGGTGCGGTGTTTTTTCTGGCTTTGCTTACGCTTACCGGCCTCGGCCTTTTGGTGCAATTACCCCCGCATAGTTGGCTGGTCGGCCTGTCTGCAACGCCCCTGATCCTGTTATATCCACTCGCCAAACGGTTCTTTGGATTTCCGCAAGTCATATTGGGGCTAACCTTTAGTTGGGGCATTTTTGTCGCCGCGTCTATTTTATGGTCTGGCTGGCCCCCTGTGGGCCTGTTTATCATTTATGCTGGCACCGTTTTTTGGGTGATTGGCTATGATACCATCTATGCCATACAGGATATGGCAGATGACCAAATAACTGGCGTCAAATCTTCTGCCCTCAGCCTTGGCCGCTATCTGCAAGCCGGTGTCGCGGTATGTTACGGGATCGCTGCCAGCTGCTGGCTAGCTGGATTTTACAGCCTGTCCGGTCTGGATATTTGGCTAATCGGGGTAGGGGCAGCCGCCGGTCATCTTGGCTGGCAAACCCTGCAGATAGACCGTTCTGAGCCAAAAATCGCCCTGCGCCTGTTTAAATCAAACCGCGATGCTGGTCTATTGCTAACCGCAGGATTGCTTGCCCAGCAATTCATCCGCTAGAACCGAGAGCTAGCCTTCTAAATCCGCACTTACCTGCCAGGGCGGGCGTTCTGGCTGAACCGCCTGTTCTGCCAGACGCTGGCGAATAGAATGACGCAAAGCAGCATCCTTTTGTACCTGCTCTACCCATTGATAAATATCTGGCTCGGCATGACCAAGCTCGGTAAAGATATGTTCCTGCATCTGTTTTTGGCTAGCTTCGGTAAAACAGCGACCCCGGGCAGCTATCTGGCTCAGCGCAAAAGGGCCTCCGCCGGACAGATTAAACGCGCCCGCAATGGCCGCATAGCCAAATAATCTGTCTGGCAGATGATGGGAAAGCGGGGTGATCACCTCTCTATCCCATTCTACCCAGTTATAAGCCTCACCTAGCGATTCAGTTGCGTGCATAATTTCCAGCTGATCCGGATTCAGCCAGGCCATATTCAACACAACAGAAGATCCGGCACACGGAAAAGCCGAGCATGGCACCGCCCCGTAATCTGCAAGGTTGGCAACATGCACAATATCACAATCCGCTACCCGAACAGGTGTTACCGGCACTTCGGCACCTTCGCCAAATTTACGATAAAGCTGGGCAGGGGCGCGGTTGGATCCCACCGATAATACCGCCACCCGGCCGCTGAAATCATAGCTATCTGGCAATGCCAGCTGATAGCCATTTTGCAGCAAAAATGCCCCTTCAGGTGCGGTGTAGGGATAGCCAAAAGCACGTTCCTGCATGGTCATTTTTGGAATTTTCAACATCACCCCTACTCTAACTACCGCCGGCAGGAAAGCTGGCTCTCACTGGCAGAAAGGCTGACCCTATAGCTGCAACCCGCCAAGCATATCTGTACCCAGCATGATATTCATATTCTGAACCGCAGCGCCGGCTGCCCCCTTGCCCAGATTATCCAGACGCGCGGTCAGCACAAATCGGCTAGCCGCCGCATCGGCAAAGACAAATAGCTCCATACTATCGCGCCCGGCCAGAGCTTCAGCTACCAGAAAATTATGCGCATCAAGGCCATTGGCGCCCATAACCGAGATAAGTGGCATATCTGCATAGGCATGGCGATAAGCATCAATGATATCTTCTGCGCGAACAGGACGCGCAAATTGGGAATGATGCAATGGGATATTAACCAGCATTCCTTGCGCAAACTGGCCAACCGATGGCAGAAAAACCGGCTGGTCACGCAAACCGCTATGGGCTTCCATCTCTGGCAAATGCTTGTGCGACAGATTAAGCCCGTAAATGCCATAACCAGGTGCCTCGCCAGCTTCATATCTGGCTATCATTGCCTTGCCACCGCCGCTATAGCCGCTGACACATGGTGCGGATAGCCCGGTTTCAGGCGCGATTAACCCGGCCGCGATCAACGGGCGAGCCAGTGCGATAAATCCGGTCGGATAACAGCCCGGATTGCTCAACTTGTGGGCATTGGCAATTTTTGCTGTCTGCCCGGCAGACATTTCAGCAAAGCCATAGACAAAATCTGGATGTACACGATGGGCTGAGGAGGCATCAATAAGCCGTATATCGCCAGATAGATCGGCAGCCATCTTCACCGCCTCTATCGCGGCTTCATCTGGCAGGCATAACATCGTGATATCGGCCTCTGCCATCGCGGCTTTACGCGCATCGGCTTGTTTGCGCTCGGCATCGCCCAGCACCAGCAGGTGAATATCGGTCCGTGCGGCCAGCCTGTCTGCGATTTGCAGACCTGTTGTCCCCGCACCCCCATCTAGAAAAATTTTATAGGCCATAATAATCTCACTGATAAACTGCACCCCGGCATTTGGCAAGCGGTTGCATCTGCCGGCTATACGTACTATTTCATTGCGTATGGAAACAAATGATAAAAAAATTGTAGATAAAGTGCTCAGCGCGGCTAAAAAAGCAGGCGCAGACGGGGCAGATGTTAGCTTTATTAAAGGGCATGGCCTGGATGTGCAGGTACGCCTTGGCAAGGTAGAATCAGCAGAACGATCTGAAGATTATCAGGTTGGCATGCGGGTTTTTGTTGGCCAGCGTTCTGCCAGCATCTCTACTGGCCAGCTAGAGGATGAAAATATCGCTGAACTGGCAGAACGTGCGGTAAGCATGGCAAAAATCGCGCCAGAGGACCCTTATGCGCGGCTTGCCACAAAAGAAGAGCAAGCCAGCACATTGCCAGAGATTGAGCTGTTTGACGATACAAGCTTCAGCACAGATCAGCTTGGCGAAATGGCCCTGTCCTGTGAGGCAGCCGCACTTGACGAGAACGGTATCAGCAATTCAGATGGCGCTTCTGCCTCGACTGGCATGACAGAAATCCTGATCGGTACCAGTAGCGGGTTTAGCGCTGCCTATAAACGATCCAGCTTTGGCGTGTCTGCGGTGGTACTGGCGGAACATGATGGCCAGATGGAGCGCGATTATGACTATAGCGCGGCGGTTTTTGCCGAGGATCTGGACACGCCCGAAAAAATCGGCAAAAGCGCTGCAAAACGCACCCTTGCCCGGCTTGGCGCGCGCAAACCGCAAACAGGCAGCTTTCCGGTGATTTATGACAAACGGATATCGCGCTCTATTGCCGGGCATATTGCCAGCGGCATTAATGGGGCCGCGATTGCCAGAGGAACAAGCTTTCTAAAAGATCAGCTTGGCCAGGCGATTGCCGCCTCCTCTATCTCTATTCTTGATAATCCTTTGTTGAATAGGGGTATGGGGTCACGTCTATTTGATGGCGAAACCCTGCCTGTAACCTCGCGCTATATGGTGGAAAATGGTGTATTAAATGGCTGGCTGTTAACCTTGTCCACAGCAGCCCAGCTTGGCATGACCCCGACAGGCAACGCCTCTCGTTCCTTGTCCGGCCCGCCCAGCCCATCTGTATCCAATTTCATTATGGAAAATGGGGATACAGAAGTTGAGGATATGATAGCTGATATCAAACAGGGTTTTTATATTACCGAGATGATGGGATCTTCTGTGAGCATGACAACCGGGGATTACAGCCGCGGGGCGTCCGGTTTCTGGATTGAAAATGGCAAGCTGGCCTGGCCTGCTACCGAGGCGACTGTTGCGGGCAACTTAAAAGATATTTTCATGAATATGACCCCTGCAAATGATCTGGATTTACGCCAATCTATTGCAGCGCCATCTCTATTTATCAATGCGCTGACAGTTGCAGGCAGCTAAACCATGACAGCGCCCAGCCCTACACGCCTTGCTGACTGGGCAGAACTGATGCTACGGGATCATGGGGTGCTGCGTCTGGCCTGGCATAATCTGCACCCGATAGATGACCAGATGTGGCGCAGCAATCAGCCGACCCCGAAACGGGTCGAACAGGCGGCACAATCTGGCGTTAAAACCATCATAAATCTGCGTGGCCCGCGCAGTGACGGGGGATGGAAGCTGGAGGCCGAAGCCTGTAAAAAAGCGAATATCACGCTGATTGATTTTACCGCCCGTTCGCGCGCCGCCCCGGATAAAGAAATGCTATATGCGGCCCGGGATTTGTTTAACACTATCGAGATGCCAGCATTGATGCATTGCAAGTCCGGAGCCGATAGAGCCGGGTTAATGGCGGCTCTTTATTTGTTGATCCACCGCAAACGCACAGTTGCCGAAGCGATGCAACAACTCTCTTTTCGCTATCTGCATGTCCGGCAGGCAAAAACCGGTATGCTGGACAGTTTTTTTGAAGCTTACGCCCCCTATGAAGCCAAAGGCATGGCCTTTTTCGACTGGGTAGATAATGTGTATGATCCCAAACGCCTGCATGATGATTTTATGGCACGTCCCTGGGCAGAAAAGCTGGTAGACGGGATTTTGCACCGCGAATGACCGCAGGCGACCTTGGTAAATATTCAGGGTTTCACCGCCAGCGATTGCAACGCACATAATTCGGCATATAGCCCTTTTTTCGCCATCAATTCTTCATGCTGGCCATGTTCTACAATCTTGCCTGCCTCTAGCACAAAAATGGCGTCTGCATGGCGGATGGTGGATAGGCGGTGCGCGACAACCAAACTGGTCCGCCCTTGTGATAACCGCTCAAGGGCTTGCTGAACCTGTTTCTCGCTTTGGGCATCCAGCGCGCTGGTCGCTTCGTCCAATAGCAAGATAGGCGCATCTTTTAGCATCGCACGGGCTATTGAAATACGCTGGCGCTGGCCACCTGACAGACGGTTCCCTGTTGCCCCGACAATTGTATCATACCCGTTTTCCAATTGCTGGATAAAGCTATCTGCGGCGGCGGCCCTGGCAGCGGCTTGCACCTGTTCTGCTGTGGCATCTGGCCGGCCAAAACGGATATTGGCAGCAATCGTATCGTCAAATAAAACGGCCTCCTGCGATACCAGTGCCATTTGCTGGCGCAGACTATGCAGGCTTATTTTGGAAATATCCTGGCCATCTATCGTAATCTGCCCGGAACCGACATCATAAAAACGTGGCAGCAAATTGATGATAGAGGATTTCCCGCTTCCGCTAGGCCCGACCAGCGCAACCGTCTCGCCAGCCCCAACCTCAAAGCTTATCTGGCTTAATACATCTGTATCCCCATAGGCAAAGCTGACATCCTCAAACTGTATATGCCCCTTTTTCACGATCAGTTCAGGGGCAGATGGCACCTCTGTTATGGTGTTTTGTGTATCCAAAAGCTGGAATATACGGGCGGTTGCCGCCATTCCTTCCTGAGTTACCGCATTCAGCGTGCCAATCGCGCGTACCGGCTGTACCAGCATTAACAGGGCGGTGATAAAGCCAACCACATCGCCAACCTGCATAGCCCCTATCTGTACCTGCCAGGCCGCAACACCAATAACCCCGGCAATAGCAAAACCGCCCAGCACTTCCAGAATAGGATCGATACGTGCGCGTCCCGCTAGCAAGGTCACCAATTTTTGATAGAGAATTTCAAAGGCGCTGCTGGTACGCGCCTTTTCGGCACTTTCACGCTGATAGGCCTTTACCATGCGGATACCTTGCAAGGTCTCTGCCAGCAGCGAGGTCACTTCTTCCAGATGTTCCTGTAATGCTCCGGATGCTGCGCGTTGACGGCGCCCTATGCGCACAATTGGACGCATAGCCAATGGATAGACCGCTAGCACAAGCAGGGATAATAGCCAGCTAAACCACACCATCACGCCGATCATGACGATAATGGTCAGAATATCGCGCACCAGATTATTTGCCAGCCTGACCAACGCTTCGCGCACCAGATTAAGGTCATTCATAATCCGGGAAATAAAGGCGCCGGCAGGCTCGCCGCTTACCACCGCTAAATCTGCATTAATCAAATGCGCGGACATCCCTTTTTGAATATCGGTGGTAATCCGCAAGGCCAGACTATTCACGCTTAACACCTGAAAATACATGGCCGCCGCCTTGATAGAGGCGACCACAATGATCAAAACCGGTATGGCAATAAACGGATCATCTGGCAGGGATAGAAACGAGAACCGCGCAGAGCCGCTTTCTGTGTTGCCTGCCAGCAAGTCAAACACATGGCTGATCAAGGCTGGATACAGCCCGCCTGCCCCGGCAACAATGACCATCAGCAAAAAAATAAGGCCCAGACGCCCGCGATACACCAGCACCCAGTCGGCCCATAGCCGTTTTAATATCTGCCTGTCTGTTTTTCTGATCAAAGCATTATCACCCTAGCACAGACAAAATTCGAAAAATTCACCTCTCTAACTAGCATGGCTGGCGCTAGCCTGTATAGATAGAATGGGAATTGCAGCTATATTCTGCTGTCGGGGCGGGCTGTCCTTGGCGTCTGCTGACAATCGCCCTATCCTGAACCTTTATCTTATCCCGGGCCTTTATATAGACACAAAAATTTGTTTTCTTTATGGTGATCGGGTCATGCTGAAAACTGCGCTTCGTTCATCTCTGGGCTCTTTTATTATTAGTCTGCACCTCGCTGCGGTGATGGCCGTATTGGTCGGCCTTCAACGCTGGAAACAGCGCGGGCGAGACGCCTTGCAAACGCGGATGAAAACTCAGCCGCAAATCATCATTTTCTGGCATGAATATCTGTTTGTAATGAGCCCGCTCCTGCCCGGGGGATGCTCGGCTCTGCAATCCCCCCATCCCGATGGAAAGGTGCTGGCGGGCGCGTCCAGACTGTTTGGGCTGCGCCCTATCTGGGGCAGCAGTAACCGCAAGGCAGCATCGGGACTGCGCCAGCTGGTCGCAGAGGTTAAATCAGGCCGATCGGTTGTTATAACCCCGGATGGGCCACGCGGGCCCGCACGCACCCTGTCAATGGGCCCGGTCAGTCTGGCCCAATTAACCGGTGCCCCAATAACGCTGGTGGCCTGGTCTGCCCCGCGATTATGGCGGGCAAATAGCTGGGACAGGATGCGCTTTCCCAAACCCTTTGGCCGTGCCAAACTGGTATTCTCAGAACCCGTAATGCTGGAAAAAACCAAGGATAAAGCCACGCTGGAAGCCCAAAGATTAGCACTGGAAGAACAATTAAACGCGCTGGCCGCCGCATGTGATGCTGAACAGGCAGGTACATCCTGATGCAGCCCTCTCCTCTTGCCAGCTATAACCGCCTATGGTCTGTGCTTCAGCCTGTTGCAAAATTGAATCTGCAACTGCGCAGCTGGCGTGGCCGCGAAGATAAATCCAGATTGTTAGAACGCTATGGCAAATCCAACACCCCCCGCCCGAAAGGCCAGCTTTTCTGGCTACATGCGGTTTCGGTTGGCGAGAGTGTTGCGGCCCTTACCCTGGCAACTAGCCTGCGCGAGATACGCCCGGATTTAAATATTTTAATCACTACCAATACGATCACCGCTGCCGAGCGCATCGCCGCACAAAAAGACCCGGCCCTTTATCATGCCTATCAGCCGCTTGACCATCCGCAATGGGTGGCGGCATTTCTGCGCCATTGGCAACCTGATTATGCGGTCATGCTGGAATCCGATTTCTGGCCAAATCTTATCAGCTGTACAGCGGCTCAGAATATTCCGATTTGTTTTGCCTCATCCCAGCTCTCTGACAAGGCGTTTCAGGCATGGCAAAAGCGCCCGGAGCTGGCACAAGCCATCTTTACCGCCGCACAGGATATTTTTGCCGTAGATTCACAGCAAGCTGAAAAATTCAGCCAGCTAGCAGGTTCCGGCCAGGCCAGCCCAACCATTCATATTGGCGGCTCTCTAAAGCTGAATCCGGCCAGCCTGACCATAGATGACACGCTTGTAGATATGTTTAAAAAGGCCGCAAACAAACGGCCTGTCGTGGTAGCTGCCAGCACCCATAAAGGCGAAGAATCCCTGATAGCCGAGGCCAGCCGCACTGCCCGCGAAAAGGGGTTTCCGCATTTCCTGATAATTGCCCCGCGCCACCGTGAACGCGGCTCGGATATTGCCGCCAGCCTGAACGGGGCGGGTCAGCGTAGCAAGGCGATATCCCCGCACCCCACAGATGACATTTATATCTGCGATAGTCTTGGCGAAATGGGCAGTTTATACACAGCGGCAGATATCATTATTCTGGGCGGCACCTTTGCTGATCTGGGCGGGCATAACCCGCTTGAAATCGCCCTGTTCGAAACGCCTGTCCTTGCCGGGCCCTCTCGGTTTAAAAACACCCGGGCCTTTGACCAGCTTACACAAGCAGGGCTGATTGAAAAGGTTGATGATGGCGACATGCTGGGTACCGCCCTGGCGGCAAAACTGTCCAAGCTGAAAAAAAATAGGGCGCTTATTTCTGATACAGCCAGAAAACAAATTGCCGCCATTGCAGCAGAGGCTTGTAGTCGGGCGGCAAACACGGCAAACTACCTGCTGGACACTTTATCTGAAAATACATCATCAAATACATGAATACCGCACCGAAATTTTGGAATAACAAGGGGGTATTATCCTCTATTTTGCTACCGCTTAGCTGGATTTGGCGCGGGGTTACGGCGGCCAGACTGGCATGGATAAAGCCAGAACAAGCCACCCTGCCAGTGATTTGTGTTGGCAATATTTCTGTAGGGGGTACAGGCAAAACCCCCTTTACCGCCTATCTTTGCCAGCTTTTGCGCCTGCAGGGCATTAGCGCCTGTATTTTAATGCGGGGCTATGGTGGCCGGCAAAAAGGCCCGATTATCGCTGATCCTGCCCTGCATAGCGCCGCCGATATAGGCGATGAAGCCTTGATGCTAAGCCAGAATGAGATGGTATGTATCAGCCGTGACCGTGTTGCAGGGGCGCGTTTTATCGCTGCGAACCTGTCTGCAGATGTGCTGATTATGGATGACGGGATGCAAAATCCCTGGCTGAAAAAAGATCTGACCCTGGCGGTATTTGATGGCGCGGCCGGGCTGGGCAATGGGCGAATTCTGCCCAGCGGCCCGCTTCGTCAGACGCTGGCGGCGGCACAGCCGATTATGGATATAGCGGTTATCAATGGCGAGGATAAAACCAGTTTGCACCGCGCGATAGCGCAAAATATACCCTGCTTAAAGGCCAGATTGCTGCCAAATCCGGAAACCGCCGAACACATTAAGGGACGGGTTGTGGTTGGCTTTGCGGGTATTGGCCGACCACAACGGTTTTTTGATACCCTTGGCGAGTGCGGGGCAGAACTGGTCAAGGCGCTACCCTTTGCCGACCACCATCTCTATAGCGAGGCTGATTTAACCCGCCTGCATCTGGAGGCTACCCAATTAGGAGCCGAGCTTATTACCACCCAGAAAGATTGGGTGCGCTTGCCGCCAGAATGGCGTGAGCGGGTTTTGGTACTGGATGTCAGCTTGATGCTGGAAGATGGTGATGCAGATATCTTGCTACGCGCGATGATGCCGCATCTGGATAAAAAGGACCGCTAGAGATGTCCCTGTCCTATCGCCGTCTGCCAGCACGCCTGTTCTACCGCTTTATTCTGTGGCCTGTGGAAACCCTGCTTCTTGGGCTGGTTCTGGGGTTTATAGCGCTTTTGAATATTCGCGGCGCCAGCTTTCTGTTTGGCCAGCTATTCGCCCTTATCGGCCCATTTACCCCATGGCATCGCAGGGCCAAACAGCAATTACACTGGGCGATGCCAGAGCTAACACCCGATCAGACGGGCAAAATTCTGAACGGCATGTGGCAGAATTTAGGGCGAAATATAGGCGAATATCCCAAGCTTGAAGGGATGTTGCGACAGGGTCATATTCAGTTTAACGGCACAGAGCATCTGCAACAGGACAAGGGCGGATTTATTATTGGCGCGCATCTGGGCAATTGGGAGGCGCTGGCGATGATAGGCCCGCATCTGGGCCTGAAAACAGGTCTGATTTATCGGCCCCTAAATAACCCTTATATCTCTTTTTTGCTGAAAAGACGGGCGCAGGCCGCCGAAGCTGATATTTATGAGAAAGGACGCGAAGCCGCGATAGGAATGATTTCGACTGTGCGCAAAGGCGGCTTTATGATGTTGCTAGCCGATCAGCAACTTCGTGAAGGCGAGAATGTAACTTTTTTTGGCCACCCGGCCCATACCGCTATCGCGCATTTCAAAATTGCGGCAAAAACAGGGGTGCCGATTTATTTTGCCAAAACCACCCGCCATAAGGGATGTCATATCACTGTGGAATTATCGCCGCCTATCAGCCTGGCCCCGGATGCGAAAGAAGCCGATATTTTGGCCGCTGCCCGTCAGATGAATACCCATTTTGAGGAATGGATACGCGCCCGGCCTGAACAATGGTTATGGCCACATCGTCGCTGGGGTAAAAATTTGCCCCAAAAATAGCCTGAAATAGCCGAAAATAACGTCTTAAAATAATTCGCTCTGATCAGTAGATGGGGCGGTTTTTCGGGCTTTTTTAGCAGCAGTCTTTTGCACAGATGTGGGCGCGCCTTTCTTGCCATCTAAAACAGCATGGCGCCTGTCATCAACAAATTGAACAATAATCTCTGCTGCTTCTGCTGCTTCTGCACTGCGTTTTATGGCCTGTCCGTCTGTATCCGTGACAAGGGCAAATCCGCGTTCCAGCACTCGTTGATAGGAATTGGCATCTAACAGCCTAGAGGCCTGATTAAGGCGTTGTGTGCTGGATTCCATCTGCCGGGTCATAAAGCTGTCCAGCTGATTTCCACTTACCGATAGCCGTTCACTGACCTCTGCCAGACGCTGACTTGGCGAGCCAAGCCTTTGTGCGATAGTGGCCAGACGAACACTGGCCCCCTCCATGCGGCGTAACAGCCCATTATACAGGCTGGACGCGGCGATATCTACAGATTGCTGATGCCGGGCGATAAGCTCACGCGGATGTAGCAGGCCGCGTTGCAGGCCGCGCAAATTCTGCTGGGCCGCTTCAATCTGGCGACTGGCGGCACGTTCCAGCCTGGCTTGCTTGTCTGTCAAGCCAGCTTTGATATCTGCGGCCACCGGGGTTGCCAGTTCTGCAGCCGCAGTTGGGGTAGGCGCACGCAAATCAGAAGCATAATCAATTAAGGTCGTGTCGGTTTCATGTCCAACAGCAGATATCAGCGGTATCTGTGACCGGGCGGCGGCGCGCACCACTATTTCTTCGTTAAATGACCATAAATCCTCAATAGAGCCACCGCCTCTGGCAACGATCAGCAAATCTGGCCGCGCAACCTCTCCTGTTTCTGGCAAGCGGTTAAACCCGTCTATCGCCGCAGCGATTTGCTCGGCAGAGCCTGCCCCTTGCACATTCACGCCCCAAACCAGCACGCGCACGCCAAAACGTTCTGACAAGCGATGCAGAATATCGCGAATAACCGCCCCGGTCGGGCTGGTTACCACGCCGATAGATTTTGGAAAGACAGGAAGCGGTCTTTTGCGGGCCTGATCAAACAGCCCTTCGGAAGCGAGCTTGCGTCGGCGTTCCTCTAGCTGTTTCAGCAACGCGCCCTCGCCAGCGATTTCAACGTCACTGACAATAAGCTGATAGCGTGACTGCCCCCCGAAAGTTGTCATTTTGCCAGAACAGATGACATCCAGCCCTTCTTCTGGCTGAACCGACAGGCGCGCAGCAGAGCCGCGCCAAATCACAGAAGACAGGGTATTTTTCTCATCCTTGAGGGCAAAATACACATGTCCGGATGCAGGTACCCGCAATTGCGAGACCTCGCCGCGTACCCGCACAAATTCAAATCGACCCTCAATCGTGCGCTTCACCGCAGAACTCAGCTCTTCGATGGTCAAATATGGGGTATTGGATAATGCATCTGATTGAGTGGTTGGCATTTGCAGATTATGATACATCACGTTAGGTTAAGCCAGAAAAAACCAATAGCGAGTTTCCAGATATCTGGCAAAAGATATCTGCTTGAGACATTCACTGGTATTTTAAAACCAACATTGAGGAACAGATGAAAATTATCCTTGTAGGCAGTGGCGGGCGTGAACATGCGCTGGCATGGGCATTATCCGATTCCCCCCTTTGTGATGAGCTGATTGTCACGCCAGGCAATCCCGGAACTGACGCTTTTGGCCGCCGCGCCGATATTGGCGCAGAAGATATTGACGCTCTGGTTCATCTGGCAAAGACAGAGCAGGCAGATATTGTGGTTGTTGGCCCGGAAGTCCCGCTGGTAGACGGGCTGGTAGACCGGCTGGAGGCCGAGAATATCCGCGCCTTTGGCCCCACCGCCGCCGCCGCACAGCTAGAAGGCTCAAAACACTTTGCCCGTGATTTCTGTAGCCAGCACCATATTCCGCAACCGCAATGGGCCTATTTCACCGACCCGGATGAGGCCAAGGCCTTTGCCGCCAGCCTGTCCGGGGGTTGTGTGGTGAAAGCCGATGGTCTGGCCGCTGGCAAGGGGGTGACAGTTTGCGATACAACCGAGCAGGCCAATGCCAGTATTGACGAGATGCTGGGTGGGCGGTTCGGCGCTGCCAGTACCCAGATTCTGGTCGAGGAACGGATCAGCGGGCCAGAATTTTCTGCCTTTGCGCTGCTGGATGGCGAAGAGGCGGTATGGCTGGCCTCTGCCCAGGATCACAAACGCGCCTATGACAATGATGAAGGCCCAAATACAGGCGGGATGGGCGCGGTTAGCCCATCCAGATTTGAAAGTGATGCCTTGCGAGAGGAGATTATGCGCGACATCATCCAGCCTGTAGCCTCTGGCATGGCGGCCAGCGGCATGCCCTATCGCGGCATTTTATATGCCGGTCTGATGCTGACCGATAGCGGCCCGCAGGTAATTGAATTTAACTGCCGTTTTGGCGATCCCGAAGCCCAGGTAATCTTACCGCGTCTGCAGTCCGACCTGTTATCTGCTATTTACACGGTAACTGAAGGGGGGCTGAAAAATTTTGACATGCGCTGGAATAGCGATAGCGCGGTCACTGTGGTAATGGCGGCCAACGGATATCCGGGCAGCTATGCAAAAGGCAGCCAAATTGACGGGGCAGATCAGCTGGAAAGCCCGTCTGGCTGTCTGGTCTTTCATGCAGGCACAAAACGTAATAACGATGGCCAGCTAACGGCAAATGGCGGGCGCGTTTTATGTGTAACCGCAATGGGCGCCACCCGCGAGCAAGCCCGGAAGCGTGCCTATGCAGGGGTTGCAGAAATCACCTGGGAAGACGGGTTTTACAGAAGCGATATTGCCGCAGACTAGATTTCGATATGTAGCGAATGAACAGCGAAGCGTCTATCGCCCAGATATATCCCTCGCCGCTATCTTTTGCGCCTGTTTTCAAAAAATTGGGTTAATAAATCCGCACAGTCCTGTTCCTGGATGCCGCCAATAACCTCTGGCTGATGATGGGTCGTTTTCTGATGAAACAGGCACGGGCCATGTTCCACCGCCCCGCCTTTGGGATCATAGGCGCCAAAATACAGGCGGCGCAGCCGGGCATGGCTGATCGCGCCTGCACACATGGCACAAGGCTCTAGCGTGACCCAAATATCGTAATCGGTCAGGCGGGATGTGCCTGTTTGTTGCATCGCCAGTTCAATTGCCTGCATTTCTGCATGTGCGGTTGCCTTTTTTAAGCTGGCCATTGCATTTGCAGCCTCTGCAACAATCTCTCCTTGCAGGTTGGTAATAATGGCGGCGACAGGAACTTCACCTGCGGCACTGGCGGCACGAGCCAATTCAAGGGCACGCCGCATCACCGCATCTGATTTTGTCTCAATTGTCATGTTATTACTTTACTGCTAGCTGATGGTATTTGCCAAGACCGCCGCGCTGGCTTACAACAGGGTCATGAAAAATCGTCCTAAAAAATCAGCAATATTTAACATTGCCTCGCCAGAGAAGCCAGAACGTATCGCCAAGCGCATTGCCAGAGCCGGCATTTGTTCCCGCCGCGAAGCAGAAACCTATATTGCGGATGGCCGGGTAAAGGTGAATGGCGCGCTCTTGGAAAGCCCGGCTTTTACAGTTACCGAAAAAGATATTATTGAAGTGGATGATGTTCGGCTGAACAAGGCAGAGCCGCCGCGCCTATGGCGCTATCACAAGCCGCGCGGTCTGGTTGTCTCGAACAGGGATGAAAAGGGGCGTGATACGATTTTCACCCATCTGCCTGCCTCGCTGCCGCGTGTTATTTCGGTTGGCAGGCTGGATATTGATTCAGAAGGGTTGTTGTTACTGACTAATGACGGGGATCTGGCCCGCCATCTGGAACTGCCAGCGACAGGATGGACACGCAAATACCGGGTACGTGTACATGGCCGGGTAGAGGAAAAAAAGCTGGAAGAAATTGCCGAAGGTGTGGTCGTGGATGGCGTGCAATATGGCCCGGTTCTGGCACGCCTTGACACCCAAATGAACAGCAATGCCTGGCTGACCGTGGCCATTAAAGAAGGGCGTAACCGCGAAGTTCGGAACATCATGGAATATCTGGGCTATCCTGTTACCCGGTTGCTGCGCCTGTCCTATGGCCCGTTCTTGCTGGGCCGGCTGGAAGCTGGCGGCGTTGATGAGGTTAAACCATCTGTGCTGGCAGAACAGCTTGGCATGACAGCAGACGCAATCGGACATCAGGATCTGCCAGAGCCTAAATCCTCCACCTTGCGGCTAAAACCAAAATCATCTGCCAGACGCCAAAAATCTGGCCAGAGATCAGACCAGAGATCAGGCCAGAGATCAGACCAAAGATCCGATCAGAGGTCAAATAGACAACATAAATCTGGAAAAGCCGGAAATCCGCGTATCAGACGACCATGATTTCTATCCTTGCAGGCAGTAAAAAAGGCGCCCATCTCACCCCTTGTGACAGCCCGTCGGTGCGCCCAACGGCCCAGCGCACTAGAGAATCCCTGTTCAATATCCTGAATGGCGGGCGGTTTGAGAGCAGGCTGCAAGGCGGTCTGGTGATTGATTGTTTTGCCGGATCTGGCGCGATTGGCTTTGAGGCGCTTTCGCGCGGCGCAGACAAGGCTATCTTTATTGAAAAAGACCACCGCGCGATACAGGTCATCACCCGCAACCGCGACAAGCTGGGCTTTCAGGATTCTGCCTATCTGCTGCAATCAGATGCCTGTCAGATAACAGACTGGCGCTTTGGTATCGCCGATATTATTTTTTGTGATGCCCCTTATGATAGCGGCCTTAGCCTGCCTGCCCTTAACGCCTTGCGTGATGCCGGAGCTATCGGCTCGGACACGCTGATTGTGGTCGAAACCAGACGCAAGGCACCAGAGCAGGTTTCCAGTACCTTTACCCATCTGGATAGCCGTCATTATGGCATTGCTCAGCTTGATTTTTACAAAAGCCCCTAGCGCCGCCCAAATAATTTTTCCAGCTCAGCAAGGCTAAGGCTGACATAGGTGGGCCGCCCATGATTACATTGCCCGGCCGCTGGCGTGACTTCCATCTCGCGCAAAAGCGCATTCATCTCATCCTGATTCAATACCCGCCCGGCGCGTACCGAATTATGACAGGACATGGTGGCCAGCACATGACCGAGCTTATCTTCTACCGCAGAAGAGCCGCCAAGCGTAACCAGTTCTTCTGCCACATCAGCTATCAGCGGTTTGATAGCAGCATCTGATAATAAGGCCGGGATTTCGCGAACCATTACCGCCCCCTCGCCGAACCCTTCCAGATACAAGCCAAGGCTGTGCAGGGCTTCTTCCAACTGCAACAAAGCCTCTATTTGATCTGCTGGCAATTCCACGATTTCCGGGATCAGCAGGGCCTGGCTGGCTATCTGTCCGGCTAATTGCTGTTCTTTCATTTTTTCCATAACCAGCCGCTCATGTGCTGCATGCTGATCAATAAGGCAGACCCCATCTTCGGTTTCTGCCAAAATATAGGTTTTATGAAGCTGTGCGCGTGCTGCCCCCAGGGGAAAGGCGCGCAGATTTTCTGTTTCCGGTGGCGGCGCCTGATAGCGGGCTTGCGGGTGCGCCTCATTCAGAAATCCGGACGCGGCTGTTTGCAGGGGCGCCTGAAAGCTGGCAGCATTATCCCGGCCGGCTGGTGATACAGCTGTATGACGGGGATAAGAGTAGCCTGACCGATACCCGCCACCGAAAGAAGCACCAGAGGACATTCCAGAGGATATTCTGGAGGATATTCCAGAAGCAGGATCAGATGGCTGGCTGAGATGGCGCAGCGCTGTTTGCCCGCCCTCATCTGTTGCCTGCATTGCCGCCTGACGCAAAGCCGAAGATAAGGCCCCTACAATCAGCCCGCGCACGCGGGCGCTATCGCGAAAGCGCACCTCTGCTTTTGCCGGGTGAACATTTACATCCACCTCTGTGGTGGGCAGGTCAATAAACAGGGCGACAATCGGATGCCGCCCTCTTGGCAGCATATCCTGATAGCCCGCGCGTACCGCACCCAAAATCTGGCGATCGCGCACCGGCCGGTTATTTACAAATAGATACATCTGGCTAGTTGTTGGACGGTTCATTGTTGGCAGCCCCGCCAGACCCCGCAACTGCACCTGCTCTCTTATCGCATCTATTGGCACCGCCTCTCTGGCAAAGCTGGTACCGATAAGGGCGGCAAGACGGGCTTGCTGACCTGCTTCATTATCGGGTTGTGCGGCCAGATTAAGCAGGCTTTTTCCTGTATCAGCCAGGTGAAAGGCAATGGCAGGGCAGGCCATCGCCAGACGTTTGACCACATCCACACATTGCGCGGCTTCAGTTTTTCGGGTTTTCAGGAATTTTAACCGCGCAGGGATAGAGCCGAATAAATCAGATATTTCTATTTTGGTGCCAATATCCGACGCGGCAGGCTGAACCGCCTCTGGCGTGCCATGCGCTACCCGCAAATGCCAGCCATGTGCCTCCCCTTGCGTGCGTGAGGTAATATCCACAACCGCGACCGAGGCAATAGATGGCAACGCTTCACCGCGAAAGCCAAAATGGGCAATGGCCAGCAAATCATCATCTGCCAGTTTGGAAGTGGCATGCCGGGTTACCGCCAAGGCCATATCATCAGCGCTCATCCCATGCCCGTTATCCGCCACACTCAGCCCCGCAAGCCCACCTTCTTCAAGCGTGATGTCAATGCGGCTAGCTCCGGCATCTATGGCATTTTCAACCAGCTCTTTTAAGGCGCTGGCCGGGCGTTCAATAACCTCACCCGCAGCGATTTGGTTAATCAGCTGTTCAGGTAGCAGGCGAATTAAAGGGGGCATGAAACAGGGTGCCTATTCCACCAATATAGGCTCGCCCAGAACTTCATCAATCGCTGGGGTCGCGCCTTCATTAAGGGCTTTTTGCTG
Organism: Puniceispirillaceae bacterium (SeqCode); assembly: GCA_049615365.1. Taxonomy (GTDB): domain Bacteria; phylum Pseudomonadota; class Alphaproteobacteria; order Puniceispirillales; family Puniceispirillaceae; genus JADHLI01. The sequence continues at coordinate 6,421 of JBMZFK010000002.1, read as the reverse complement.
AAGTCTATTGCGCCGGATACGGGCATCTTCAGCCATTTTATCCACAACTGGCCCTACATTTGGCAAGCTGCCAAATAAAATCTGGAAAGGCAGGCGGCGCTCATAAATCACGCCGGCTGTTTCTTCATCAATCTTTTTACGGATATCTTCCTCTATCTTGTCAAATGCAAAGATATCTTCAAATCTGGTTGCCTTGCCGCTACGGCTACGCAGCAAATCTGTTGCAGTTATGGATGCTGCAGGCGCCAGCGCGGCTATCTCATTTGTGTCATCTGCTTGCGGGCGCGCTGTAAAATCAGGGGGCAGAGACAAGGGTGGGCGTACCACCACCTCAAATTCATCCGGGGCAGATTTTTCCGTGCCGATAGCTTGCCGGAAATCAGAACAGCCGCTTAGCCCAATAGCCAGCCATAAAAAACCGACGATAGAAAGGCTGGAAGATGAGTTTAGTTTACGCATGGGTATCCCCTTCTGATTTGGGTGCGCTCATAATGCCATATAACCAGGCGACAACGCCAATAAATATCGCACTATCGGCAATATTAAATGCAGGCCAATGATACCCTAGCAAATGAATATCAATAAAATCAATAACCCGGTCAAAACGTAACCTGTCAATGACATTGCCCAGCGCGCCGCCAGCGATAAGCCCGGCACCCAGGCGCTGTACCATGCCAAGCTGACCAAGCTGCAGATAAAGCCAGATCACCACAAGCACCGCAAAAACAGGTATCGCCAGCCCTGTCGCGGTTGGAAAATCGGCTAGCAACCCAAAGCTGATGCCGCTATTCCATACAGGGGTAAAATTAAAAAACGGCGCTATGACAATCTGTTGCCCGGTCTCAAATAAGGTGGATAATGCCCAGCTTTTGGTTGCCTGATCTGCCGCCAGCACCGCACTAAGCACAAGCACAAATCGCCAGCTAAGGGCAAGGTTGGGTACGCCAAACATCAGGCCACATCCTGTGTGGAAACAACATCTGCACAGCGGCTGCAAATCTCGCCTTCACTTGTCGCCGGGATTTGCGGGAATTGCTTCCAGCAGCGCGCACATTTGCCGCCCGTAGCACGAGCAACCTCAATTCTCGTCTCGGTAACACTACCTGTAATCAGCTCGGCAGAAGAGGTAATACACAAGCTGGCGAGATCCAGACCCTCAAGCAACGCCCCCGTTTCGGCAGATACATGAACCCGAATATCGGCAGACAGGCTGCCGCCAATTAGCCCCTCATTACGGGCAGCTTCCAGCGCGGTTGTGATCTCTGAACGCACTTTGCGGATAGCGTCCCATTTCTGGCCAAGCGCCTGATCTTCCCACTTCGCATCGGTTGACGCATATTCATGCAGATGAATAGAATCTTCGGCATCGCCGCGATAGGCCATCCACGCCTCATCTGCGGTAAAGCACAGGATTGGCGCTATCCAGCTGATCAGACATTTCAGCGTTTCATCCATGACTGTCCGGCAGGCGCGGCGCTCTATTGAGGCCGGGCTGTCGCAATATAGGGTGTCTTTGCGGATATCAAAATAAAAGGCTGACAGATCGCCATTACAGAAATCATGGATTTGGGTAAAGATAGCGTGGAAATCATATTGCTCTGTCTTTTCCCTGACCAGCTTGTCCAGCTCTGTCAGGCGATGCAAAACCCAGCGATCAAGCTCTGGCATCTGTTCCGGGGCCAGCCCCTCACTGGCCGCATCATACCCCTCGCCCGCACCTAGCAGATAGCGCAATGTGTTGCGAATACGCCGATAATGATCGCTCTGTCTTTTGATAATTTCCGGCCCAATGCGCAAATCATCATAATAATCCGAGCTAACCACCCAAAGCCGCAAAATATCGGCACCATTTTGTTCAATCACTTTTTGCGGCGCGATAACATTGCCCAGCGATTTGGACATTTTACGGCCTTGCTCATCCAGCACAAACCCATGCGTTAACACCCCTTTATAGGGCGCATGGCCTCGCGTACCACAACTCTCTAACAAGGATGAATGGAACCAGCCGCGATGCTGGTCAGAGCCTTCCAGATATAAATCAGCAGGGGATTGCAGATCGGCACGCGCCTCTAGCACAAAGGCGTGGGTAGAGCCGGAATCAAACCAGACATCGGCGATATCCCTGACCTGAACATAATCCTGCTCATCATAATCCGGGCCCAGAAATTCAGACGCCGGTTTGGTGAACCATACATCACAGCCATCTGCAGCAAAGGCAGCGACAATTCTGTCTACAACTGCCTGATCGCGCAACGGCTCCCCTGTCTTTTTGTTATAGAATACCGGTATCGGCACCCCCCATGCACGCTGGCGAGACAAACACCAGTCAGGACGATTGGCGATCATCGCGGTCAGCCGGTTCTGCCCAGATGCCGGATAAAATGCCGTTACTTTCAGCGCGTCTAATGCGGTCTCTCGCAAACCCTTGCCATCGGTTTTTTTATCTCCCATAGAGACAAACCATTGCGCTGCATTGCGGTAAATTACCGGGGCATGTGAGCGCCAGGAATGCGGGTAGGAATGGGTAAGCGATCCAATACCGATCAGCCCGCCCTTTTCTGCCATAATCTCGGCAATACGGGCATTATCGCGCAATACATGCATCCCGCCAAATAGCGGCAAATGCTCTGCCAGAACGCCATCTTCGCCAACCGTATCGGGCACTTCAATCCCATGTTTGAGATGGGCAAGCTCAAAATCTTCCGGGCCATGCCCTGGCGCGATATGCACAAATCCGGTGCCCTGCTCTGTGGTCACATAATCTGCCAGCAGAACCGGAACATCATGGTCATACCCTTCGCTGGCCAATGGATGGGCCGCCACCGCCCCTGCCATTTCAGAGCCTTTGAATTGCGCTACCGTTTCTGCTGCCAAAATACCTGTTTGTGCAAACACATTCTCACGCAAGGCATCTGCAAGACAGATAACATCTCCTATCCGGGCAAGAGCGCCGTCAGCTATTTCGGTTACCTTGACCGCGCTATAGTCGATATCCGCCCCACAGGCCATCGCCCGGTTGCCCGGCATCGTCCAGGGGGTGGTTGTCCAGATGATAAGATGCGCACCTTCCAGCCCCGCAACAGGGCTTTGCTTTAGGGTAAAACGGGCAAAAATGGTCACAGATTTATGATCAGAATATTCCACCTCTGCTTCAGCAAGGGCGGTTTTTTCAACAGGGGACCACATTACCGGCTTGGCGCCGCGATACAGGCTGCCATTCATCAGGAATTTACCCATTTCCGCAGCGATAATCGATTCCGCTTCAAATTTCATGGTGGTATAGGGGTTTTCCCAATCCCCTAAAATGCCCAAACGCTGGAACTCCTCGGATTGCACCTGTAACCAATGGGCGGCAAAATCGCGACATTCCTGGCGAAATTCGGAGATAGGCACCTCATCTTTATCCTTGCCCTTTTTGCGATATTGCTCCTCGATTTTCCATTCAATTGGCAACCCGTGACAATCCCAGCCAGGTACATAATTTGCGTTTTTGCCCAGCATGGATTGAGAGCGATTAATCACATCTTTCAGGATTTTGTTTAGCGCATGGCCGATATGCAGCTGGCCATTTGCGTAAGGCGGGCCATCATGCAACACAAATTTCGGGGCATCTGCCCGTTCAGCTCGCAATCTTTTATATAAATCCAGCTTTTTCCAATGCGCCATAATCTCAGGCTCTTTTTTCGGCAGCCCACCGCGCATAGGAAAATCTGTTTTGGGAAGAAATACGGTCTGTTTATAATCCATCATTCAATCTCTGGTTACAGCTGGCCTTGGCAAATCAATTATCTGGCTGATTATCTGGCTAATTATCTGGCGCCTGCGCGCTACCTTACAAAAATTCTGTAGGTTGTTACTATCGCACAAATTTTTAATAGGTGGCGCCCGGAATGTCCAATGGTTTCAGCCGTGGCGGTTTTATACATCCAGGATATGTCGTGCCGACGCAACATCTCTGGCAATTTGGGCGGTAAGCGCCTCTAATCCGTCAAATTTCTGTTCTGGACGAATAAAGCTATGCAAGTTCAGGCTCAGCCGCTGGCCATAAATATCCTCGGCAAAATCAAATAAATGGGCTTCAGCTAGAATCCCGCGATCATTTACCGTTGGCCGCTTGCCAATATTGGCCACCCCTGCCAGCTGTCTGGCCTCGCCATTTTCTGTCTCTAGCTCAGCTGTGACCGCATAAACCCCAAATGCCGGTGCAATACAGTCTCCCAGCTCGATATTTGCTGTCGGAAAGTTTAGCTGGCGCCCTCTTTTATCTCCCTCCATGACAAGCCCGGACAGAATATGCGGGCGCCCTAACAGGGATTCTGCCAATGCCAGATCAGGCTTTTGCAAGGCCTGACGAATGGCGGTAGAGCTGATGACACCCTCTTTTGCGCTGGAAACCAGAGATACGCTTTCTACGGTAATGCCCAGTGCCTGACCCAATTCTTGCAAGAATTCCACTGTTCCTGCACGCCCTTTTCCAAAGGCAAAATCCCCTCCGGCAAACAGGTGACGTACATCAAGGGCTGTATGCAAAACATCGCGAACAAATGTTTCTGGTGACATTGTTTGCACCGCCGCATCAAAGGCGATTTCTATAACGATATCTACATCTTGCGTGGCCAGCAATCTTGCTTTGGTATGGCTGTCCATCAGCAAAAATGGCGCGTGATCGGGCTGAAAATATTGGCGGGGGTGCGGCGAAAAACAAATCACGGCAAGCGGCAATCCAGCGCTTTTGGCAGCGCGCCGCGCATGGGCAATCAGCGCCTGATGACCTTTATGCACGCCATCAAAATTACCAATAGCGCCACACAGCCCGCCCTTGCCAAGCGCACCTGCCCCCACTGTCCATTTCTGAATTTCTGCCACGATAGTAATGCCTCTTCAGTGCTGCGCCAGACTATAGATAGACAAGGCATAAAACTCAATCCGCAGATTGAAATAACTATCACTTTGCTGGTCAAGCTTCACGCATTTGCCTATACTGGCAGGAGAACCGATTGGCGCCCTGCTGTGATGCGTTAGCCTTTTGGTTAACCCTAGCATTTCAGGAGAGCTGATGATGGACGCGACAGCGACCTTTTTTTCCTCGATCGATAGTGTGACTGTGTTGTTAGAGCAGGCTGTGCCTGCGATGGTAAATATTCTGGCCGGTATTGGTACGCTGATTATCGGGTTCTGGCTATCGGGTCGGGCGGCGAAATTTATTCGGGTACAAACCGGAAAGATCAGCCGCGTTGATCCCACGCTGTCGCCAATTCTGGCCTCTATTGCCCGCTATGCCGGTCTTATTCTGACCTTTGTGGTGGCGCTTGGGCAATTTGGCATTCAAACCACCTCGATTATCGCGGTACTGGGTGCGGCGGGTCTGGCAATTGGCCTTGCCTTGCAAGGGACTCTTTCTAATGTCGCGGCGGGTATTATGCTGTTGCTGTTGCGGCCTTTTGGGGTGGGCGACTGGATAGAAGCAAATGGTATTTCAGGGACAGTTCGTGAAATCGGCCTGTTTGCCACGCAAATAGATACCTTTGAAAATGTTTATATTTCGGTGCCAAATTCCTCTATCTGGTCGTCGATTATCATAAACCATTCACGCCATGATGTACGGCGTATGGATATTGATATTGGCATTGGCTATGAAAGCGATCTGGATGTGGCGGAACAGGCGCTGATGTCGCTATGTGAGGATGAACGCATCCAGAAAACACCCGCACCGGTATTTTTGGTCGTCGCCTATGGCGATAGCGCGATTACCGTCCGGCTTAGATTATATGCGAATTATTGTGATTATTTTCAGCTAAACTGGGATTTAAACCGCCGGTTGAAAGGGACATTGGATACGCATAATATCGAGATACCTTTTCCGCAACTCGTGTTATCTCGCAAAACGGATGAGATGTCGTAAAAGAAGAATGTGATGACAGATAACCCTTGCTTGCCTGATAAGGCTAAAAGGCTAAGCCGCGACATGCTGGCAGATGGCACCGTCTATCGGTTGGCTACCGAGCGAGATGGTGAGGCCAGTACCGTGCTGACGATGGAGGAATTACAGACCTCTCGCCAGCAATTTCTGGCAGATCATTATAGTGGCGGCGATATCTGGGTTTTTGGATATGGCAGCCTTATCTGGAATCCGCTTATCGATTTTGAAGAACGCCGTTATGGCCAGCTTTTTGGCTTTCATAAGCGCTTTTGTTTATGGACCCGCATTGGGCGTGGCAGCCCGGAAGCGCCCGGCCTTGTATTGGCACTGGATAATGGCGGGTCTGTAAAAGGATGTGTGTACCGGATAAAAGCAGAACGCGCAGCAGGGGAGCTGGATATTTTATGGCGGCGAGAGATGTTGAATAACTCGTACCTGCCGCGCTGGCTGGGGGTGCGCACAGATAAAGGTTTGGTTAACGCACTGGCCTTTACCATTCGC
>JBMZFK010000001.1:0-50631 GCA_049615365.1 Puniceispirillaceae bacterium (SeqCode) | reverse complement strand
TAGCCACTGTCCGGCCAGCAAACCGACGCCGCCAGCTGCTGCATGGAACAAGACTTTGTCGCCAGTCTGCAAGGGCACAGAACGGGTTAGCAAATATTCAACTGTCATCCCTTTTAGCATGGCCGCTGCGGCCATATCGTCCGAGATATCGTCTGGCAGATGTACCAGCCTGTCTGCCGCAACAACCCGTTCTTCGGCAAAAGCGCCCACCACCATCGGATAGCCAACCCTATCGCCTTCTGCAAATCCGGTTACTCCATCGCCTATTGCCAGTACCCGGCCAACCCCTTCATTGCCTGGCACAAATACATCATTTTCCGGAAATGGATAAATCCCTGAAGTTTGATAGACATCCAGAAAGTTCAGTCCCATCTTTGTTTGTGCCACCACCACCTGGCCAGCCCCGGGATTTGGGGTAGGTCTGTCGCGAAGTTCTAGGACATCTGCGTTTCCCGGTGTTTCTGCACATATAAAACGACCCATATTCACATCTCCTTATGGATGATATTGGCAAGTAAAATTTATATAGCTTTGCATTGATAATAAGCTAGCCTTGATAATTGTCATGCTGTTTTTAACTTGTCAGCCATCTCGATGTTTAGGACACTGAAAGCCTGAGCCAGATAGCTTTTTTATTCACCAAAGGGGAACATATATGGATGCCAGCAGTTACCGTGCTTCTTCGATGCAACCCAGCCTGATAAGAGAGGTTGCAGAAACCGGTATGGGAATGCCCGATATACTTCCGCTATGGTTTGGCGAAGGGCGCTGGCCGACGTCGAAAATAGCGGTAGCTGCGGCACAACAGGCATTGGCAAATGGCGATCATTTCTATCAGCCAAATAGCGGCAAACCTGCTTTGCGGGCCAGCCTGCAACGCTATATGAATGATTTATATCATTTAAAGCTGGATCTCTCGGCGATTACGGTAACCGGTTCAGGCATGCAGGCAATGATGCTGAGCGCGCAAGCCCTGACAGACCCCGGTGACCAGGTGGTTGTGGTAGGCCCGGCATGGCCAAATCTGGCTGAGAGTTTTAAAATTGCGGGTGCTGATATCCAGTTTGTGCCCCTAACCCCTAAACAGGGATGCTGGCATCTGGATATGGACAGGCTGCTTGCCAGCATTTCGACCACTACCAAAGCGGTATTGGTAAATTCGCCTAACAACCCAACTGGCTGGGTGATGAAAGCAGAAGATCAAAAAAACCTGCTCCTGCATTGCCGCAAACAGGGCACATGGATTGTTTCTGATGATGTTTATTCCCGGTTATACCAGCATGGTAAAGCTGCCCCGCATATGATGAGCTGTGCCGATCCACAAGACCGGTTAATCTCGGTCAACAGCTTTTCAAAAGCATGGTCGATGACCGGATGGCGGCTTGGCTGGCTAGCTGGCCCTGCTGAAGTGGCCCCGATATTCGCCCAGCTTACTGAATATAACATGTCCTGTACCGCAGGTTTTGTTCAGGAAGCTGGCAAGGCAATGATCGAAGGTGGTGAAGTTGAGGTAGATCATCTGCAGGACAAGCTGGCGGAAAGTTATCAGCTGATAAAATCGCGCCTGCAAAACATAACTGATGTAGATTTTATTGATCCTGACGGCGCTTTTTACAGCTTTTTTTCACTTGCTGGCATGACCAACAGTGTGGGGTTTTGCAAAGCGCTCCTTAAAACTGCTGGCGTGGGGCTTGCGCCCGGTCTTGCCTTTGGCAGCGAGGCTGAGGGCTATGTCAGGCTGTGCTATGCACAAGAGGCAAACGTGCTGAATGCGGCGTTTGACCGGTTTGAAACCGGATATAAACAGGCCATAAAAGACAGCCAATAGCCATTACATATCAAAAAAAGAATTTAAAAAAATAGAGGAAAGTTAGAGATATGCGTATTGACCAAACAGAGATTACCAACTGGCTGACGGCAATGTTCACAGCAGCGGGATGCCCAGAAGATGAGGCAGCACTTATCAGCACCCATTTGGTAGATGCAGATGCCTCTGGCCATCCTAGCCACGGTATTGTGCGGGTGCCGCGCTATATGGAATATATCGAACATGGCACCGTGCGCCCGGTATGTGCCCATCAAACAATGATGTCCTCTGGCAGCCTGCGCCTGATTGACGGGCAATATAGCTTTGGCCAGGTGCTGGGCCATCATGTCGTTGGCCAGGCAAGGGAAATGGTCGCCACAGATGGATTGGCGCTTATCGGGTTGCGCAATGCAGGACATCTGGGACGGATTGGCGGCTGGGCAGAATTGCTGGCAGAAGCAGGACTAACCTCTATCCATTTTGTCACTGTGGCCGGATCACGCATTGTTGCCCCCTTTGGCGGGCGTGAAGCCAGAATATCAACCGCACCGATTGCGATTGGCATGCCTCAGGAAGATGGTAAGCATTTCATTCTGGATTTTGCGACCAGCCGCGTTGCCGAAGGTAAAGTTCTGGTCAGCCAGAAAACCGGCACCGCCCTGCCTGCAGATGCGATGGTAGATGCCAGCGGCAAGGATTCAGACCAGCCGATTACCATCTATGGAAAAACAGCTACAAGTGCCGTTCCTAATCCGAGAGGTGGCGAGGGCGCTATCCAAACCTTTGGACAGCATAAGGGATCCGGGCTGGGGTTGGCGTGTGAGCTGTTGGCAGGCGCCCTGACAGGGGCTGGAACAAATGCCCATGATCATCCCTTTTGCAATGGAATGTTGTCATTAGTTTTCAACGCTGATGATTTTGATACCGAAAATACCATGCAACAGGAGGTAAATGATTTTATCGCCTCCATACGCGACTGCCCGCCTCGTCTGGCAGGTGAAAAGGTGCTGATACCGGGTGATCCAGAACGGGCCAAACGCGCAGAGGTAAAAACCGGCGGCGTCAGCCTGGGCGATGCGATAGTTGACCAGCTTAAAACGATTTCCGGCCAGCTCTCCGTCGCCTTGCCGGCTAGCCTTGGCGAATAGGGCAGATAAGTATTTTACGCATATGTAAGCGGTTTTAGGCAGCGCAGGATATCAGGTTCTGGATTTCTCAAAAGCCGCCCAGGCCGCTTCAAATGCAACAAAATCAAATCCAGGCTTTTTCGCTGCTGTCAGAACAATAGCCTCACTCGCAGCAAGCTGATCAAGGGCAGGTATCATCTTATCAAGGATATCTGCTGGAATAGCGCAGGCGCCATGACGGTCTGCATGAATTATATCTGCTGGCTGTACCTGCAAACCAAATAGTGTAACCGGGCAGTTATAGTCCAGCACATGAACAAAACCATGACTTGGCCCAACCGACCCTGCCAGCACAGGAAAGGCCGAAGGGATATCGCCTAAATCACGAACAAGGCCATTTGTGACCACTCCTTCTATACCAAAGCCCTTATGGACGCTGGTATTAATCTCACCCCAAAACGCGCCGCAGGCCTGTTCATTATCTGTATCTTCGATCACAACAATGCCGGGCCGCGCACCGTCACTGACATATCGGTAATAATCCATCCGGCGCTGTTTCAGCACTTCCGGGCTATCGTCTGGCGGTGTCCTGCCCCGGATTTTAGCGGTTAAGGCATAGCCAACCATTGCCGGCGCATCTGGTTCGGTGGAAAACATTTGCTGATGCGTAAAGTTTGAAAAACCTCTTTTATTCTGGGCAACTTCGATAGCGTTACAAATTGTGGGCGTATCTACGGCCTGAAGCCGTTTTAAAAGCACTGTATCCAAACTCATTTAATCCTACCCCATTATTTTATTTTTATTCTGCTGTCCAGCCACCATCTACCAACAGGCTGGCCCCCGTTATCATCGCTGCTGCGTCGGATGCCAGAAACACAACACTGCCCATAATATCTTCAACCTCGGCAACTCTGCCAAGCTTGATCTTATCCATGATCCATGCCCGTTTATCCGGATCATCAAAGGTTTTCTGGGTCAAGGCTGTGCGGACAAAGGTCGGGCAAACAGTATTTATCCGCACGCCATATTGCCCCCATTCAATAGCCATTGCCTTGGTAAACCCTTCAACCCCAAATTTGGATGCACAATAAACAGACCGTTCAATGCCGCCAACATGTGCCATTTGCGATGAAATATTTATGATTGACCCGCCCGTGCCGGCATCTATCATCTGCTTGGCGATAGTCTGGGATAAAAAATATGCACCGCGCAGATTTAAATCCATTACCGCATCAAAGTTCTCGGCTGCCGTGTCAAGGGCAGGGCTATGTTTGGCAACCCCGGCAGAATTCACCAGAATATCAAAATTGCCCAACTCAGCAAGGGTCTGTTGCATTTGCGTGATATCGCTTACATCCATCACAGCTGCACGCGCAGACCAGCCAGCAGAAGTAGCCGCCTTGACAAATTCATCCAGTTTTTCCTTGGATCGCGCCGCCACCACAATTTCGGCGCCATATTCCGCCAAGCCAGCCGCACAGCCAAGCCCAATTCCAGAGGACGCCCCGGTTACAAGAGCGCGTTTTCCATCCAGACGAAAGGCAGGGGTTTTTGGAAGTTCCATTATTACGCCTCTTTGTGTTTGATTATCAAATTAGACGGTAGGGCCACTATTAAAATTTTATTCAGCAGCTTTACCATAGCGTACATTCTGGCCACCATAGCGGCGGACACGGATATTACATTGCTCGGCATGACCAACAAACCCCTCTAGCATACATAGCCGGGATCCATAGGCGCCTATCATCGCGGCGGCTTCGTCACTCAACACCCGTTGATAGCTATGAGTCTTTAAAAATTTACCTACCCATAGACCGCCTGTATAGCGCCCTGCCTTTTTCGTTGGCAGGGTATGGTTTGTGCCAATAACCTTGTCGCCATTTGCCACATTGGTCCGCGCCCCTAAAAATAGCGCCCCGTAACAGGTCATATTTTCCAAAAACCAGTCATCTCTATCTGTCATTACCTGAACATGTTCTGAGGCAATATCATCTGCGACCTGTAACATTTCATCATAGCTGTCACAGACAATAACCTCGCCATAATCACGCCAGCTTACCGAGGCGGTATCTGCGGTAGGCAATATGGATAACAGCCTGTCAATTTCGCTAAGTGTCTCACGCGCAAGCTGTTCAGAATTGGTCAGCAATACCGCTGGCGAGTTATAGCCATGTTCGGCCTGTCCCAGCAAATCTGTTGCACAGATTTCTGCATCTACAGTCTCATCCGCAATGACCATGGTTTCCGTTGGCCCAGCAAATAAATCAATGCCCACACGGCCATAAAGCTGGCGTTTGGCTTCGGCTACATAGGCATTCCCCGGCCCAACCAGCATATGCACCGGTGCCATTGTTTCAGTACCAAGGGCCATGGCGCCAACCGCCTGAATACCCCCAAGCACATAAATTTCATGGGCGCCGCCCAAATGCATTGCAGCAATAACCGCAGGGTTCGGGGCGCCATTAAAGGGCGGGGTTGCCGCCACAATTCGCGGCACGCCAGCCACCGATGCGGTTGCCACAGACATATGCGCCGAGGCCACCATTGGAAATTTACCCCCCGGCACATAACAGCCTACCGATTGAACCGGAATATTCTTATGCCCCAGCACCACACCGGGCAGTGTTTCAACCTCTACATCGCGCATGCTGTCACGCTGAATTTGAGCGAAATTTCTGACCTGCTCCTGGGCGAATTTTATATCTTCCATATCGCGCTTCGAGACTTGTGCCATCAGCGCCTCGATATCGGCCTCGGACAGGCGAAAGGAAGCCGGGCTATAAGAATCAAATTTTTCAGACAGACGCCGAACCGCTACATCGCCTTCTGTTTCAATAGAGGCAAGAATTGCTTCAACATTTTGTCGAACCTGTGCATCATCTTCGGCGCGCGCTGATTCTGTCTTACCTTCTTTCAAATACCTAATCGCCATTTCTACCCCTCATTGAAAAGCTGATATATCTAACTGCCATATCTTTTTAATGTAGCCTTTATATATCTGGTTGAAAGCCCTTTTTTTACAGAGATTGCTATCTGGCAGGAATAGTTAGAGTTTTAACATGCCAAAATTTTTGCCAGCTGCTCTGCCTGTTTGGCAATACTGCCAGCGCCTATCACATCTCCCAGACTGCTTGCTGTCATCGCCCCGACCCCAAACAGGGTTTCATAGCGTGCATGCTGATTATCCAGCACTCTGAAATCCGGGCCTATCCAGGCGCCGCGATTGCTGATATCTGGCGCCACCAACCCAGCCTGGCGCATTTGCGCGATAAGCGGGTCAGGGGCTGGCCCGGTGCAATTTATCACCGCATCCGCCAGCCGCTTTTGACCATCTTCCAGCCCAAGCTGAAATTGCCCGTCCTGTTCTGTTATCTGAACCACCCGTCCTTTGGTCAGGCGCAGCTGGCCACTATTTAGCATCGCCTGGGCAGCTTCAAAATTTTGCGGTGCAGAACGAAACCGGGCAAGTTGCCACCATTGTCCAGCATGGCGCATCAGCCGCTTTTGGGCCTGATCATCCAGACCTTGCCACGCCGTATTTAAATGAATGCGCAGCGCCTCAAACCGTGATTGCCAGCGCGTTTCTGTCCAGTCTGTTGATCCAAGAGACATCATCATAAATCTGAAAAATTGACTGGCGGTGCGAATATTTTCGGGCCACAGGATCGGGGCCTCTGGCTGCCAGTCTGTCTGTTTTGGCGGTAAAACCGGATGCGGCAACACGATTTCTATGGGGCCTGTATGCCCCTGCCGGGCGAGGCTATATATCCCATCCATTGAGGTTAGCCCGCCACCAATAAAGGTAACAATATCTGTTTTATCGAGGCTGGCCAGCCAATGACCGGGCCATGGGTTTTCAACCGCCTTATCTGTTGGCAGCATCCCGTTAATAGCACAAGGCCAGCGCGGCGGCGGATTACCTGTTGCCAGCACCACCTGTTTTGCCTCAACCATGTTATGGCTATCGGGGGCGGTATCCCTGTCCAGGGTAAGGCGCCAGCCTGCCGCCCCCTTATGGGCTGCGATAACCTGCGCCGGGATAAAATGAACCTTGTCAAACCCGTCTAGCTGAAGACGCAAAGCAGATAAATATGCCGCGAAATCTGCACGCCGATAAAAGGCACCTTGCGGGTTATGCGCCTCTTTATCCTCAATTTCCTGCATCGCCCATTGCAGAAAATCATTGGGCTGATCGGGAAATATCCGCATGATCTGGGCTCTGACATTCAGCCTGAAATCACGATGCGTACAGCCATAGGCCGCGCCAAACCCAAAGGGCTCCGGGCCTATGACGGTAATCTGTTTTCCAAATTCTGGCCGGGTCTTTAACAGATGCGCAATCAGACAAAAACTGGCAAATCCGCTGCCGACAATAACAAGCGGGTATGGTTTTTTATCTAGATTTCTGGCGCGCACACCTCACCCCTCCAGCTAGCATCAGAAATGCGCAGGCTAGGCTTCTACAGGCCCACCCTGCTCTTTCCAGGCACCAAAACCGCCAACATTAGTGACATTTTGATACCCCATATCAACCAGCGTTTTTCCAGCAAGGGCCGCTTGTCCACCTGCGGCACATACCAAAATCACCTCTGCATCCTTTTGCATGGCGGGTGCGTGAAATTGCGTATTTGAATCAGCGGCGAATTCAATAAAACCGCGAGGGATACGAAGCGCACCAGCAATTGTGCCTGTTTTAGCGATATCCATACCATCGCGGACATCTACAAATACCACATTGGCTTGACCGTGACGGGCAATCCCGGCATCGGTTTCAATTTTCGATACGATAGCGTGTGCTTCGGCGAGATAGTCTTGAGCAGTCTTTGACATAAGGTCTCCGTAAAATAAAACGAAAAATTCTGATAGTATCAGCAGAGGCGATAGTACTTGTCAAACTCTTTTACCGCTGTGCAGCAGAAGGCCCGGACGTTGCGATATATACCCCGATACTGGCGACCATCAGCCCAATAATGTCGCTTATGCTCAGCGCCTCGTCCAAAAACACAAAGCCCATTACCGCCGATACGGGCGGCACCAGAAAAAATAAGGTGGCTGTCTGGCTGGCAGATCCTGCCTTGATCAAATACATCAATATCGTGAAGGCGCCAAAAGACACCGCCAGAATTTGCCAGCCCATCGCATAGATAAAATTCGGAGTAAAATGAATAACCGGCGTTTCAAACAGCGCCATTACTGCCAAATGAAAGATACAGGCGGCCAGTGCCTGATAAAAATTGGACACAGATAAAGGCAGTTTTCCGCTAAGCTTTTTCTGCCAAAGCGTACCTGCAGTTACCGCAAGCAGACCTGTTATCGCAGATAAAAAGGCAATAAGCGGAAAGCCGGTTCCAATATCCAGCCCCAATACCGTTGCCGCACCGCCAAATCCAAGAGCAATACCCAGCCATTGCCGCCAGGTTACCTGTTCACCCAAGATTGGGCCAGCGAGCGCGCCGGTTAATACAGGTTGCAAGGAAACCAGCAAGGCCGCCATTCCAGCTGGCATCCCTTTCGAGATAGCAAAAAATACCCCGCCTAAATAAAAGCCGTGAAACAGCACACCTGTACCGCCAGCTTCGAGGATATCCAGCAGACGTGGCTTTACCCAATCACGCATGAAAAAGGCAAAAATCAAAAACCCCAGCGCGACCAGCGCGAATCTGAATCCCAGCGAGGCAAAAGGTGTGGCATCGTGAACAATCACCTTGCTGGTGATAAAGGCAGACGCCCATAACACCACAAATAACAGTGGAAATACCCGAACCATTACATCTGGCCTATATATCTAGACAGCTTCATACAGATCATAGCCCGCATCTTTCCTGACTACCTGCAAGCGCCCGGTTGCAACCAGATGCGTTAAATGTGCGCGGGCCTCACCTGAGGCAAAATATAATTCATGATCGCCAAATTCCCGTCCGAATAATACATCCATAGCCGATGCAACGGTCAGGGATTTATGCTGTGCGGCATCTACCAGCTGTTGCAAACGCATATAATGATGGTCGATCAGCGCTGCCGCGCGCGCGCCGCCATCACGAAACGGCCAATCATGGCCGGGAAAGATAGACATATCTGCAGGCAGGGACGTCATTTCCTGAAGATAGGTAAAATAATGGGAAAGCAAATCAAAATCCGGATCCCGAATATCGGCTGATATGTTTGGCGAGATACGCGGCAACAGAAAATCAACGCTAAGGAACAGGTTGCGGTCTTTATCCATCAAACTGATTTGTGCGTCTGAATGACCAGTATCCACACGCATCTCCCACGCACCGAAACGGGTATGGATAATCTCTCCGGGCTTCACTTCGGAAAAAACCGGCAGCGGGCTGGCATTCGCGCGGTAGCGGCTGCCATTTTCAGCCACGCGTGCAATAATCTGTGCGGGCATATCATATCGGCGATAGGTCTCTGCCATAATCGCGCCAAACTTGGCAGGTTCCAGATCATATAGCCAATGCCCATGCAGCGCTTCTTCGGCACTGGCAAAAACAGGTGCCTTGGTTAGCGCGGCAAGCGCACCTGCATAGCCCATATGATCAACATGGTGATGGGTGATTAAGATAGAGGCTACCGGCTGTTTTGCCAGCGGGCCGTCCAACAGCATCTGCCAATTTTCGGCAGTGGCGCGGTCATTCACCCCGGCATCAATCAGACACCAGCCATCAGGGGTATCCAGCATATACAGATTAATATGATTTAACCGAAAGGGCAGGGCAAACCGTGCCCAATATAAATCATCAGCAAGCTGTACAAGCTGGCCCTTTTCAGGCACCTGAATATCCATCGGGATCATCTACCCCTCCGCATCCTGTCTGGTAACGCTTAGGAAAGGGTTATCTTTATGTTTCCAACATCCTCTACCCCGCCTGTCAGCACATCCCCTGCGGTGACCGCCGCCACACCCGCCGGGGTGCCTGTCATGATCAAATCCCCGGCCTTTAATGTCACCGACTGGCTGCAAAAGGCGATGATATCGCGAACATTCCAGATCATATCCCCCAAATCTGCCTGCTGGCGCATCTCGCCATTTACAGACAGCCAAATCCGCCCGCTATCCAGGCTTTGCCGAGCTGGCGGCAGGGCAGATAGCGGCTGTAAGCTGGTCATGGGTGCAGAATTATCAAACGCCTTTCCCCAGCACCAGGGCCGCCCTTTTTCACGATGGGCAATTTGCTGGTCACGGCGGGTAAAATCAATCCCGACACCAACCCCCCAAATATGATCCATAGCGTCATCTGCCAAAATATTGGCACCGTCCTTGCCAATGGCCAGCACCAATTCAATTTCGTGATGCAGGTCGCTGGTAATCGGGGGATAGGGTATGGTGGCGTTATTTTCCACAACCGCATCGGCTGGCTTGGTAAAGAAAAAAGGCGGCTCTTTTTCACTAAATCCCATTTCTTTTGCATGCTCGCCATAATTCCGGCCAACACAAAAAATACGCCGCACGGGAAACTGGTCATCCGAACCAGCTACCGCAACTGCGGCTTGCGGATTTGGTGTGATCACATAATTTGTCATGAAATACCCCTATATTTTAAAATTTTTAACAGCGATTTTTAAATTCACTTCAGAGTACAGTGCAGAATAGATACCGCTATATGACCGCCCTGAATAGCCTGTTCCCTGTCCTGAATTTGACTAGAATTTTTTTAACATTTCCTGGATAGATATCATGAAAATGAACAGCCTTCTGCCTTATTCTATGAACCACAAAAACAGACAAGCCGACAACTAAATTTTTTGACAAGGACAGATAGCTAGCGCCTCTCCCCGCGGCGCCCGGCCGATATCGCCGCCACTACCCCGGCCACAACAATCAGGCCCATGCCGGTAAATTCGCTAACCCCGAAAACACTGCCCCATAATAGCCAGCCAAACAGGCCAGCCGAAATAAGATAGCTATATTCAAAAATGCTCATATAGCTTGTCTCTGCCATTTGATAGGCTTTGGTAATCATGAAAATCCCCAGCACAGATAACAGGGACATCACCGCTATCCAGCCATAGGTTGAGGCATCTGGCCATACTAGCCCTCGCAATAAAAATGCGGCCTGTTCGCGCCCTTGAATGCCGGCGAGATCAATCACCAGCGCCCCAAGCAAACCAATCAGCCCAATCAGCACAAAATACGCCATGGTCAGTGCATAGGGGCTTTCTTCTGCACAATAGCGACGTGTTGTCAGACTGGCCCCGGCATAAAAAGCGCCAGCCAGGATAGGCAGTATCTGTATCAGTTGAAAATTTTGCGTATCAGGACGCAAGACAAACCAGACCCCGACACTGCCTAGCACCACTGCCAGAATACGTCGCCATCCAGGGCGCATTCGAAATATAACAACAGAAAAGAGCAGCACAAAAACAGGAGAGGTAAATAGCCCCGCCCCTGCCAGTGCGACAGGCAGAAAAGAAAGCACAGAAAAAAACAGCGTCATGGACAGCGATAAAAATAGCGTCCGCAACAGCACAGGTCGCCAATTTATGATCTGAAGGCGAAAAGACACAAAACCCCGCATCATCAAAAACAGCGCAATAGACAGTGCCGAGCGCAAAAAATGATATTGCCCCAGACCAATATCTTCGGAGACCAGCCGCACCAGATTATCGGACAGGCCCATAATAGAAATGCCAATGGTCAGCAAAATGGCCGCGATAAGCGGTGTAGGCAGGTTGCGCAAGAATGGGACAGGATATGTGTTCATAATTCTTGTTCTATACCCCAGTTAATTCTGGCAGGGAAGAGACAAGAAAGCTAGCTGCCGCCGCCTGCTGTGGGTGCAGAAACAGCTGATGTCATCCAGACAAAATCACCCTGCCGGCTCTGATCGGCATTATCTTTATCTGCATCCGGCAGTGCCTGGGCGGGCAGGGCACGAAGAGTCCAGATATATCCATAAGCGGCGCCATCGCGGGCCCGTATCGTCACCACAAACCGGGCCTGGGTCTGATTAACCGCGCGGTCATTAATTACATAATCCTGCAACCCGATAAGCGGGGCATAGGCAGGTAAGTCAAAAAGACGTGAAAAGCGGGTAATCGGACCTGTCATTTTCCGATTATCTGGATGGGCAAAACGCCAAACCTGTTCAATACCAGCGCGCCTGTCCATGCCTGCGGCCTGCAGCCCTAACAGTTGAATCTCCACCACTTCTTGCGCAGAAAGCTCGCTGGCCGGTTCAATAAACTCAGATGCCTGAAGCGAAAAAGGCCAAAGCATCGCCAGAATTAAAACTAATCGAAATAACAACATCATGAAATTAATACGCGGCAAGCTGATTTTTAGATGAGGTGCGGGCAGCGGCGCCGATTGGCTGACCTTATGTTACAGATGCTGTTATTTTCACAAAAATTGAGCGACCCCGTGCAAATTTGTAACGATATGGTCAGGCGGATTTGGCAAGCGTTCCACAGGCATTTGGGCACGATTTGCCCAGATAGTATGAAAACCGAACTGACCCGCCGCACAGGCATCCCACCCATTTGACGATACAAATAAAATTTCATCCGAGCGGGCATTATACCGCCTGGTACCTAGCTGATACACCTCTGGGGCAGGTTTAAAGATGCCGACATCTTCCACAGATAACAGCGCATCCAGCCTGTCCATCAACCCCGCCGCGGTAAAGGCTGTTTTCAGCATATCATGATTGCCATTTGACAACACCGCCGCTGGCAGGCCCTTTTCTGCCACCGCATCCAGAGCAATAATCGCATCTTCATAGGCAGCGAGCTCTCGATAAAGCTGCAGCAACGCCTCACGCATGTCCGGATCAGACAGAGATAGCGCCTCCATGGCATAATCCAGCGCATCACATGTCACCTGCCAAAAGGGCTGATAGCTATGGCTGAGGGATCGCAACCAGGTGTAATTTAACTGGCGTGTACGCCAGATAGCTGCCAATTCTGGCCAGCATTCTGTCAATACAGGAAACTGCCCTGAGCCCGCTAGCTGGGCGGCGGCGGCATCTACATCCAGCAAGGTGCCATAGGCATCAAATAAAACAGCTTTAATCATCTTTATTCCTTAATCTTATGCCCGCGCGTCTGGTGATATACAGGCTGATCAAAATCACCGTCATCGCTAATAAGGTGGTAAGAGATACGCTCTCGCCAAGAATGAAAAACCCGATTAGCACAGCGACAACGGGAATCAAATACCCGACATTGGCCATAAAGCCCGCACCTGCTCGTTCTATCAAAACATAGCGGAGCGAAAATGCAAATGCGGTAGATATAATCGCCAGCCATAATATCGCTCCCCATACCTGTAAAGGCCAGCTTTGCGGGGCAGGCGCTTCCAGCCATATCGCAGCTGGCACGCTGATCAACGCAGAAATAAACAGGCTGCTAGCGGCTAGCTGAACAGGGGTTAACAGGCTGCGACCGCGCACCAGTAAATTACCTGCCGCATAACAGCCAAACGCCACAACCAGCGCCAACTGCCCCAAAAGCGATTGTGTGCCGAGCTTGTTTAGCCCGTCCTGCATTAATAAAATAATCCCCAGCAAGCCAACCAATACGCCAAGCAACCTGCCTTTTGTCATCAGCTCGTCACGGGTAATAAAATGCGCGCCAAGCACAGTTACCAGCGGCCCAGCCCCGTTTAGCAGCCCGGCCACCGCACTATCCACTGTTTGCTCTGCCCAGCTGATCAAAAAGAACGGCAGCAGTGTGCCAACCAGCCCGATAGCTAAAAGCCGCCGATAGGGCAGTTTTGCATAGTCCAGCTTTAATCCACCAAAAATCGCCAAAAAGATAAATAGAACCAGAAAACCGATTAAGGTACGCGCCGCCACTAGGCTGAGCGGCCCGGTGCTATCTACCGCTATTTTAATTGCCCCGAATGCCGATCCCCAAATAATCGATAATAGCAATAAGATCGCAAAATCCAGCGGTTTGGGACGGACGAAATCGTGGCGCATAACCTATCTTTCAAAAAAGAGGAAAGGGTGAGACCTAGAGCAAAATGGTGCTTGCAACAACCAGAAGCGCGCCAAGCCATGCCCCCCAGGGGGGACATTTACCTGTCTTATACCACACAAAGGGCAAGATCATTACCGGACTGACAGAAGATAGAATAGTTACCTCTGCAACTGAGCCGATTTCAAGTGCCTTGAGTAGCAAGAACACCCCAAAGCTAAGGCCAAAAAACCCGTTAGCCAGAATCAGCATGGACATTCTGGCATCTGGTAATAAAGGATGTTCCGATTTTTTGCGGTCAAATGGCCAGCTCAGCCAGAAGATCATAGCGGCAACAGATACACGTATAAGCCCAACCAATAGCGGATCTGCCCCTGCATGCATCACCGGGCGCAACATCAATACCCCTATCGCCTGACCAGTGGCGGCCAAGAACCCGGCTGCCAGCCCTATCCATAGAGGCGGGGTTATCGCTTCCCAAATATGTAGCAGGTCCCGACGTTTGCCATAAATAATCGCAAAACAAATACCCGCAAAACCAACAAGAATGGCCAAAATTTGCACAGCAGACAGAATCTCGTCCAGAAATAACCAGCTCAGGATAGCGGCAATAGGCGCGTTACCGGCAAATAATATTGCGGTGCGCCGGGGCCCCAATCGCCGCATTGCCACAAATAAAAAATAATCCCCCAATACAACGCCAACCACCGCAGAAAAAAGCACCGGTTGCCAGAATGCCATCGGCAGCACAAAAGAGCCGTCGGTTAGCGCTATCATCACCACCAGCAAAAACGCCGCTGCCAGCATCCGTAATCGGTTGAAATGAAGCGAGCCAAAACGCAAAACTGCCTGATGGCTAAACAGGCCAGCCAGGGTCCAGCTTAGGGCAGCACCAAGCGCAAATAGATGCGCCAGCGCCATTACACCGCCAGCATTTTATCAAGAGCCTGGCAAAGATCGCGCCATAAATCTGTGCTATGTTCCAGCCCGACAGACAACCGGATATGCCCATCGCTGATCGATAGGGCGGCCCGTTCATCATCACTTAAATTGGCATGGGTTGTACTTGCCGGATGACAGGCAAGGCTTTTTGAATCGCCCAGATTATTTGAAATATCTATCAGCTGCAGATTATTTAAAAATTTAAATGCCGCGGCTCTTCCGCCATTAACCTGAAAGGCGAGAAGCGATCCGGGGCCTGTCATTTGCTTTTTGGCGAGCGCAAATTGTGGATGGCTTGGATGGCCTGGATAGAAAATAGAGGTCACCGCCGGATGGGATGCCAGCTTGTCTGCCAATTGGCTGGCGGTAGCGGACATGGCCTCTACGCGCAGCCGCAAGGTTTCCAGCGATTTCACCAACACCCAGGCATTAAACGCCCCCATGGAGGCGCCGGTTTGGCGATAAAAAGGCAAAAACACATCCTCGATAAAGGCCGTGCTGCCAAGCACCGCACCACCCAGAATTCGGCCCTGACCATCTAGATGTTTGGTGGTTGAATAGGTAACAATATCCGCACCCAGCGCCAGAGGCGATTGCAGGATAGGGGTTGCAAATACATTATCCACAATCACCTTTGCACCGGCTTTATGCGCCAGCTCGGATACCGCAGCAATATCTACCAGCTGTAAAACCGGGTTAGAGGGACTTTCCAGAAATACCAGCTTTGCCGGCGTGGCAAGGGCGGCCTGCCACTGGCGAATATCTGTGCCATCTATCAGCTCTGTTTGGATGCCCCAGCGTGGCAGGATTTTTGTCAATATGGCATGGCAAGCGCCAAATAATGCCTGGCTGGCAACCACGCGATCGCCGCTTTCCAGCTGGCAGGCAAGAGATGCAAAAATAGCAGCCATTCCAGTTGAACATACACGGCAGGCTTCTGCACCCTCTATCGCAGCCAGCCGCTGTTCGGCCATCTGCAAAGTAGGGTTGCCATAGCGCGAATAAACAAAATTATCTGTCTCTCCCTGAAAAGAGGCCGCGGCCTGTTCGGCGCTATCATATACAAAGCCAGAATTCAGAAATAACGCTTCTGAGGTTTCTTTATTTTCTGTTCGGTTCAGGCCGGCGCGAACCAGGGCTGTATCGGCATGCCACTTTTGCTTATCGGTCATTTCTTATCTCTTTTTTCAGCGTTCGCAAAAAGCGGCTACCCATCCAGATTATCTTTATTTGGCCAAATCACAGCCTGACCCACAATAGGTTGACCTTCTACCACTACCAATACCGGATTGCCATAAAGTTGATATCCTTCGGCTAGCGCGTCGCTTACGCGCTGGCAAAAATCAGGGGTATCCGAGCCGGTTAAAAAACGGTAGAGCTTGCGCGATTTCGTTTCCATACTGTGCGGTCATTCTTAGAGGTAATCGAGAGTGGCATATAACAACAAGCTGTATATAGCAGGTAAAAAACGCCATGCCCCAAAGCTTGTTCAGCAGACTTTAGTCTCGAGGGGCGTGTTTTGCAAGGATACGTTGCAGCGTACGCCTGTGCATTTTCAGGCGTCGTGCGGTTTCAGAGACATTGCGATCACATTGCTCAAAAACCCGCTGAATATGCTCCCAACGCACCCTGTCAGCGCTCATCGGATCTTCTGGCGGCTGTGGCAGATTACCCTCACGCTGTAGCAAGGCCTGTTCGATCGCATCCGGATTGGCCGGCTTTGGCAAATAATCCAGCGCACCAGCTTTAACCGCCGCGACCGCCGTAGCAATATTGCCAAAACCGGTTAAAATAATAATCCGGCATTCCGGGCGAAGATTGCGAAGCAAGGTTACGATTTCCAGCCCATTGCCATCCTCAAGCTTTAAATCAAGCACTGCAAAATCAGGGGCGCTCAGATTAACCTGCTCGCGGGCTTGTTTAACGCTGGCTGCCTGCATGACAGAAAATCCGCGCTGGGTCATCGCCCGGGCAAGCGTGCGACGAAGGGCATTATCATCATCTAGGATCAGAAGTTCTTTTACCATGTGGTCTCACTTACCCTGAATAGATTTCCCTATGAGGCGATTTGAAAAAGGACATACGTGCCGGCACTGAATCAAAGCTGTATTTTGCTGTTAAAAAACAACCCTTACATCATAAATGGGGCGCCGGTGAATAATTACCACTATTAATTACGCATCCCGCGGAAGCAGCCTGCTTTACAACAGACGATCACAGGTCAGGTAAATAGTAATTTTTGCCCCCTGTGCATTTGTAATGCTCATCTGGCCACCCAGCCCCTCTATCAGGGTCATGGCCAAAAACAGGCCCAGCCCCTTATGACCATCACTGCCCTCGCGGCTGCTGTTCCATGGCTGACCGAGACGCGATAATACCGCAGGAGTAAAACCGGGGCCATCATCGGTGATTTCTATTTCAATCGCCTGTTTTGACCAGCCAATGGTGACATCAATCTGGCTGGCGGCAAAATCATTGGCATTGTCCAGCAAGGTTTCCAGAGCATATTTCAAATCTGGCAGGGGTTTGGCATGTGGTTCCTGATTTTCATCCAGCGGGCGCGTGTTAAACCGAACTCGCCCATATAATTCTGTTAATTTTGGATCCAGCAAGGCCCGTATCATCTGGCTAACCGGCAACGCCACATCCCGTGCCAGATTTTCGGTTTGGGCATCGCGGTCCAATTCGGTCAATATGGTACGGCAACGCTCTACTTCTGCATTTAACAGGCGCACATCCTGCAAAATCTCGTCATTGCCATCAATTTTTCCCTTTAATGCCGCTTTCATATCATGGCTGATCACCGCAATGGTATTTAGCGGCGAGCCCAGTTTATGCGCAGCCGCCGCAGCCAGACTGCCAAGGACAGTGGCGCGCCTGTCCCGTTCCAGCAAGAGCTGCATCGCCGCCAGCGCCGCATTGGCCTGCCGCGCTTTATCTGCCAAATACCAGACATAAAATCCAATAAAGACACTGGAGACCAAAAGCGCCGTAAATAACCCGCTAAGATATAAGGCTGGCAACACGAAATCTGTTTCCGAAAAAGGCAGGGGCAGATAAAAATGCGTGATCATGATAGCGCAAAAAGCGACCAATAATACCAGATAGACAGTTGCCTTGAAATCCAGCAAGGCAGCAGAAACCACAATCGGGGCCAGCAGCAGCATTGCAAACGGATTAGCCATCCCGCCAGTCAGATATAGCAGCCCCGATAGCTGTATCACATCAAAGGAAAGTGCCAGCAATAATTCTGGCCGGCTGGTGACCCTCTGATATCGACTACGCCAACTCTGCCATAAATTAATCACCGCCCCAACCGCAACCAGCCCAAAGGCACTTTGGAAGGCGCCGGCAAAACCAAAGCCAAAAGCAACAATAATAAGCGCGATAGTCTGACCAGCCAGGGCCAGCCAGCGAATCGCAATTACCGCCCGTGTATCGATCACAGAATGCCGCGTATTTGGCCTGTCAGTTGACCCGCCATCTGACCTATCATTTGATCTATCATCTGGACGGGCATCTGTTGATATATGCACATGCCAACCCGAAAATATCGCACGGAGTTTTGTGCCCAGCCTCGACATCAGATATCCAGATTGGAAACTTTCAGCGCATTTTCCTGAATAAAGTTACGCCGCTCTTCTACTGCTTCGCCCATTAAGGTTGAAAAAGCCATATTTGCCTCTTCTTCTTCATTCACCCGCACCTGTAAAAAGGTTCGCTGATCCGGGTCCAGAGTTGTCTCCCAAAGCTGATCGGGATTCATTTCCCCCAGACCTTTATAGCGGGCAATCTGCGCCCCTTTCTTGCCAAGGGCAGTGACCTGTGCCGCCATTTCTGACGGGCCTTTGATACTGAATTCCGCATTAGGCGTCGCAAAAATAGCCCCTTTAACAAAAATTTTCTGTAACAGGCCAGCCGCGCTATCTAACTGTCTGGCTTCACTTGTCTGAATAAATTTACGGTTAAGGTAATGGGTTTCGGTAATGCCGCGCAGGGTTCTGGTAATCTCGATATGCGCGCCATCTGCACCTGTTCTTGGCTCAGTCTTCCAGCCGCACTCCAGAGGATCAGATATCTGATCAAGGCGTTTTGCAAGATAGGCAGCAGCTTCTGCATTGTCCAGCATTTCCAGATTAAGAATGCCGGCAATAGCGGCCTGTTCAATGACATCCCGGTTATTAATCTGCACGGTTAGCTGATCGATTGTGCGGCTAAGCTGAATACAGCTTTCTGTCACATCCCGCAGCTCGGCACCGGCGATTTGCAGGCCTTCCTCATTTTTCAATACCGTATCCTTGAGGCCAGCGGTAACCAGATAATCATCCAGAGCCGCCTGATCTTTCAAATAAACTTCAGAGCTGCCTCGCTTGGCACGAAACAGCGGCGGCTGGGCGATATATAAATATCCCCGCTCTATTAATGGCCGCATATGACGGAAGAAAAAGGTCAGGAGGAGGGTACGAATATGCGAGCCATCGACATCCGCATCTGTCATGATCACCACTTTATGATAGCGGATTTTTTCCGGATCCATGCCATTTTCGCCATCATTGCCAACCCCCGCACCGATAGCGGTGATCAACGTGCCAATTTCAGCAGAAGATAACATTTTATCCAGCCGCGCCCGCTCTACATTCAGGATTTTACCGCGCAAAGGCAGAATCGCCTGATTAGCTCTATCCCGCCCCTGTTTAGCAGAACCACCGGCCGAATCACCCTCAACCAGAAATAATTCTGATTTTGAAGGGTCGCGTTCCTGACAATCGGCCAGCTTGCCTGGCAAGCTGGCAACATCCAGCACCCCTTTACGGCGGGTTAATTCACGTGCTTTTCTGGCCGCTTCTCTGGCCGCAGCGGCTTCATAGGCCTTGGAGACGATTTTGCGTGCTTCTGCGGGATGTTCTTCAAACCATTGACCCAGCGCATCACTAACGGCCTGTTCAACAATCGGGCGCACTTCCGAGGAAACCAGCTTGTCCTTTGTCTGTGACGAGAATTTTGGATCCGGTACTTTTACTGACACAATCGCGGTCAGCCCCTCACGCGAATCATCCCCTGTCAATGTTACCTTTTCTTTTTTCGCAATCCCGGAATCCTGGGCATAATTATTAATAATGCGCGTTAATGCCCCGCGAAACCCGGCTAAATGTGTGCCGCCATCGCGTTGCGGAATATTGTTGGTAAAACACAAGGTTGATTCATGAAAACTATCGGTCCATGCCAGAGCTAGCTCAACGCCAACATCCTCTTTTTCCGAATCGCAATAGATAGTTGGATGCAAGGCGTTGCGCGATTTATTCAAATAATCCACAAAGGCGATCAGCCCGCCATCATAATAGAATTCTGTAACTTTTTGCTCGGCTTTGCGATCATCGGTCAGGCGTATCCGCACCCCGGAATTCAAAAAGGCCAGTTCGCGCAAGCGATTTTCCAATGTGGTGAAATCAAATTCAACTTTGGAAAAGGTCTCGGTAGAGGGTTTAAAGGTAATCTCGGTACCGGACTGGCCTTCTGCTGAACCTGTGATCTGCAGGGGCGCGGTGGCTTCACCATGCTCAAACCGCATTTCATGTTTGCTATCATCACGCCAAATGCGCAGCTCCAGCCATTCCGAGAGCGCGTTCACCACCGATACACCTACCCCATGCAAACCGCCAGAGACCTTATAGGAATTATTGTCAAATTTACCGCCAGCATGTAGCTGTGTCATGATGACTTCTGCAGCCGAAACCCCTTCTTCGGCATGAATTTGGGTGGGAATACCGCGCCCATTATCCGATACAGAAACAGAGCCATCCCCATTAAGCGTAACTTTGGCGATATCACAATGCCCTGCCAAAGCTTCATCAATGGCATTATCTACCACCTCGTACACCATATGATGCAGACCCGAACCATCATCGGTATCTCCAATATACATGCCAGGGCGCTTGCGTACCGCATCCAGGCCTCGCAAAACCTTGATGGAATCCGCACCATAATCTTCGTTTTCTACCGCTTCATCTGACATTATCAGCTCCTTATTTGGCCATGCCCCCAATTGGACGAATTAGGCACGCAACTGGCCATCCTCAATACAAAAATGAGCGGCGATGTCTTTGATTTCGTCAAACGCATCTGCATCTGCTCCACTATACCATGTCTGGGCGGCCATATGCTGGCACAGCGCAAAAAGTTCTCTCCGGCGTCCCTCATCCAAATGCGCAACCACATCATCCAGCAACAAAATTGGGGGCCGGTTCAGGCGCTGATGCTGTAAATGTGCATGCGCCAATATCATGGAAATTAACAACGCCTTTTGCTCACCTGTTGAGGCAAGATGCGCAGGGCGCCCTTTATATAACAAGGCAAAATCTGCATCATGGGCACCTGGCATGCTGCTCTCGCCAGCCAGCCTGTTTTGCCGCGCCGCAGATAATATCTTATCTTCAATATCAATCGCAGGTTCCCCTGCGGCCAGCCCTACTGCCACCGGCCCGGTCATATGTCCGGATATCTGCGGAAACTGGCTGTCCTGACTTTGGGAAATACGGCAGATATCTGTAAGCATTTGCGTGCGGGTCGCCATCAAAGCAACGCCTGTTTCTGCTAATAATTGCTCTATTGCTTGCAGCCAGCCTTCATCCCTGATCTGTTCCTGCAGCATATGATTGCGTTCACGCCAGGCCTTTTCATAGCGCAGGAGACGGCCATTATGTGCCGGATCAAAGGTCATGGCCAGCCTGTCCAGAAACCGCCTGCGCTGCGATGGAGAGGCCAGAAACAGCCCATCCATTTGCGGGGTTAACCAGGAAAGGCTGAGTGTTTCCAGCAAATCGCCCTGTGTTGCAGGGGCATGGTTAATCCGGATAGCGCGGCCTTTTTCCATCCTCTCTGATATGCCAGTACCTACCTGGCATGGCCCATCATGGCCCATCAGCTCTGCAAAAACGCTCCAGCTGGCGGATGCATCAGATAGCGCGGCCCGATAGCCAACCTCTTCACGGGCAGCACGCCGCAAGCCGCGCCCGGGCGCCAGCAAAGATACCGCTTCCAGCAGATTTGTTTTACCCGCGCCATTTACCCCTGTCAGCACCACAGCTTTGGCATCTGTCTTAACCTCCAGCTGGGCGTAATTCCGGAAATTGGTCAGCCGCAAATGGCGAATAGCGGTAATCTCTGCTGCTGCGCCCTGCTCTGGCGGCGGCGGCAAATAGCTAATAGCCCTATGCGAACGCATGCTGTAATTATCAATAGCTTCCAGTTTCACTTACCCGTCCCTGCATCAGGGGTTTGCACAAGCGATAACAGACCGTTTTAACCGGCCAGCTATCACACACGCATTGGCATGAGAACGAACAGATTCTGATCATCCTCAGGCGTAGAAATCAAACTTGGGGAGCCTGGGTCAGACAAGGCCAGCTGCATCACATCCCCTTCAACCTGTTGGGCAATCTCCAGCAGATAGCGCGCATTAAAGCCAATATCCAAATCATCACCGGTATAATTAACCTCAATTTCTTCAACCGCAGAAGAAGCTTCGGGAGTGCTGGCAGATAAGGTCAGGAGATTGGTTGTCAGGCTGAGCTTTACGGCACGCGATTTTTCCGATGAAATGGTGGAAACACGGTCTACCGCTGCAGAGAACAGCCCTGCATCAACGACTAAAATCTTGTCATTTCCCTTTGGAATAACCCGGGTATAATCTGGAAAAGAGCCATCAATAAGCTTGGAGGTAAGACGAACCTGTCCAAACGCGAATTCTGCCCGGGTCTCAGACAGGCTAACCGACACCTCGCCATCTTCATCATCCAGCAATTTGCGAAGCTCGCCAACCGCCTTGCGTGGCAAAATAATTTCCGGCATCGCATCTGCCCCTTGCGGCATATCCATTTGTGCAAGTGCCAGCCTGTGTCCATCTGTGGCCACCGCGGCCAAAGACCCGCTATCGCTTTTATGAAAGAAAATACCGTTCAGATAATAACGCGTTTCCTCATTCGAGATAGCAAAGCGCGTTGTATCAATTTGATGACGCATATCTGCTGTGGTCAGGCTGAACTGAACCGGCAACTCGCTCACATTAAAAGCCGGAAAATCTTCTACCGGCAAGGTTGGCAAGGTAAAGGCCGAACGCCCTGCTTTGATAGACGCATTACCATCTGCCACACTGACCTCTACCTCGGCGCCATCTGGCAGCTTGCGGACAATGTCATAAAATAAATGCGCCGGTACCGTACAGGCCCCTTCTTGCTGAACAGAACAGCTAATTTGTTCTGCAATATCCATCTCCATATCTGTAGCGGTAAGTGATAGCTGACCTGCATCAGCGCGCATCACAATATTCGCCAGAATTGGAATTGTATTTCGCCTCTCAACAACAGAACTGACATGCCCGAGAGGACGCAGTAAACTCAATCTGTCTATGGCAAATTTCATCCGTGCTATTTCCCTTAATTTGGAAGTGGTTTTAAACTAATCTATTTTGACACACAAAATATAGCAGTACAAACAAAAACACGCACCAGATATATGGTAAATAATCAGGATGTAACGCGCTGTTGATAGCAGGTAGGGACGCATGGGCAGATATCTGCCAGAAGGGGTGGGGTTTTAATCTGCCAGGATCGATTTCAGCAGGCTGACATCATCTGCAAGACTGGCATCTGTTTCCATCAATTCCTCAATTTTACGCACCGCATGCATGATGGTTGTATGATCCCGGTTGCCAAAGCGTCGGCCAATTTCAGGATAGGATAAGGAAGTTAGATTTTTCGCCAAAAACATCGCAATTTGACGTGGTCTGGCAATCTGGCGCGCCCGCCGGGCAGAAAACATATCGGCAACGCGAATATTGAAATGATCGGCCACCTGTTTTTGAATATCATCAATGCTGATCTTCCGGTTGCTGGCGCGCAGCAAATCACTCAACACTTCTTTTGTGGTCTCTACTGTTACCGATCTGCCAACCAAAGTGGCATAGGCGGTAATCCGGTTAAAGGCGCCTTCAACTTCGCGGATATTGGAGGTGATTTTGCGGGCCAGAAAATCCAGAACCTTGTCTGGTACCTCGACACCCAATTTCTCGCGCCGAGCCTGCAAGATACCTAGCCGCAATTCGTAATCAGAGGGATGAATATCCGCAACCATTCCCCAGCCCAGACGCGAGCGCAACCGCTCTTCCATCCCGGACAGATCTGTAGGGGATTTATCAGCTGACAGCACCACCTGACGCCCATCTTCAACCAGAGCGTTAAATGTGTGGAAAAATTCTTCCTGCGTGGAATCTTTGCCCGAGATGAATTGCACATCATCGATCATCAGCACATCAACAGAACGGAATTGCTCTTTGAATGACATCATATCGCGGTAGCGGAGCGCCCGGATAAACCGGTACATAAATTTTTCTGCCGATAGATACATAACCTTGCGATGTGGCTGGCGAAAATGAATTTCCCATGCAATCGCGTGCATCAGATGGGTTTTCCCCAATCCAACACCGCCATATAAAAATAACGGGTTGTACGTAGCTTCAGGGCTTTCCGCAACGCGCCTGGCAATGGCAAATGCCAGCTGATTCGGAGCGCCAACAACAAAATTTTCAAAGGTGAAGCGGGTATCGAGCCCCTCGATAGAGGGTGAGCTGGCGGCCTGCTGATTTTGTGCCAGCCCATTATGTGTTTGTGAAAACCGTGGCGGGTAAGCAGCTGGTCCGACAGATTCTGTTATCGCATCCGCGCCATTGCCAGTGGTATCGGTAGCCCCGACACCGGCTGGCTGGCCAAAATGAGTGGCAAAAGAACGTGCCTCCAGATCGCTGGCCAAAAGAATATTTACCGCAGGGCCAGCCCCGGTTTCAGAAGCGGCCAGCAAGCGGATCTTATCCAGATAATTAGACAGAACCCGATCTCGTAAAAAGGCTGTAGAAGCGCGCAGAATCAAATGATCTTCTGTGAATTCCTGCACCAGAAGCGGCTTAATCCAGGCGCGCCATTTCGCCTCACCCAGCTCTGCTTTCAGCCGGTGCGATACCCGCTGCCATAATAAATTCTGCTCTGCCAGATGGGCGGCATCTGCTGGCAGGGGCGCACTGCCGCGCAAAGAAGAGTGCGGCGCTATATCCTGCCGATTGCGCGAGCGATTCTCGCGGGCAGGCTCTGTTACATCTTTGTCAGCTGGCGCCATGAAACTGTACACTTCTCTCGCGCCTGGGCCCAAATCGCCCGGACGGCATTGTTGTTTTTATTTTTTCGTAAGCTAGCGTAAGAATTTGAAACACACTTTTCCGTGATTAAAAATGCATGTGAAACTTCACGAGCCCTAGCCGTGAAGGTAGCGCAAATTTGCTGGTTGTTTCAAGTCACCAAAAACCGATTTGGTGAAAATAAATATGGTTTTTTGGCAGTTTTTTTCCTTGACAGTTTGCCGCACCAAAACTGCCCAGAGGCAGGTTAAATAAATTTTCTACAAGAAAGAGAACAGGTTAAGAAAGGCGAATCAAAGTAGGCTGATAACTATGGTAGCTAACCGCCCTCCTGTTCCGGCTATCTGATGCCAGATATTATTCCCCGCCGGGAATGCCGGACAGCGATCCATAGATATGATTCGCGGCGTTTGTTTGACATCTGGAAACGCGCGCATCAAAAAAGGGCCCGACTAAATGCCCGTGCCCTTCATCGAAAGATGGTAGATATGTTGCGAGGCGTGTTAGGCGCCAACTGCTTTTACACGCGCAGCCAGACGGCTTACTTTGCGTGAGGCTGTGTTTTTATGCAAAACACCTTTGGTTACGCCGCGCATGATTTCAGGCTGTGCTTCTTTCAGCGCTGTTTGTGCCGCCGCTTGGTCGCCAGAAGTAATTGCGCTCTCAACTTTCTTGATGAACGTTCTGATCCGGCTGATCCTGCTCTTATTAATCTCGGCGCGATTCGCGTTACGAATAATACGCTTTTTTGCAGATTTATGATTAGCCATAAAGCTGTTCCTTAAATAATCAATACAAATATGGGCGCACGATACGCGCAAACCATTACATAGGTCAAGTATTTTATACAGATAGCCAAAGCCTAGGCATCGTTTTCGCTGCTATATCCCCTGACTGAAAATCCCTGGCCTGTCCGCTTAATTGGCGAATCAGCTTTGCAGCACTTCTCCTGCCAGAGCTTGTCACTATCGCTAGCGTTGGCAGTTCGGGCAGTAAAACCCGGAACGCGCCCCCTGCCGTATCATTCGGATAGGTGCCTTGCAGATAGCGCATGCCTGTTTCTCACGCCCATAAACCTGCAAGCTTTGCACAAAATAGCCAATTTCACCGCCAGGCTGAACATGATCACGCAGGCTGGTACCACCAGCGGCGATCGCTTTTGTTAATACCTCGCGAATCGCTGGCGCAAGGCGCATTGCCCGCTTGCCAACCACATTCTGGGCCTGTCGGCGAGGGGAAATCCGCGCCTCGAATAGCGCTTCACTCACATAGATATTGCCGAGACCCGCAATAAGCCGCTGATCCAGCAGGGCGGTTTTGATAGGCTGTTTTCGGCCGGCCAGCACCTGATCCAGATAGCTGGCTGAAAAATGGTTGGAAAGCGGCTCAACCCCCATGGAGGCCAGCAATGGATGGGCAGCTTCATCACCGCTATCCAGCAAATCCAGATGACCAAAACGGCGCGGGTCAGAAAAAACAAACCAGCGGCCATCTGCCAGCTCTACAGAAAAATGATCATGCGTGCCAAATTTCTCTGGCTGCTGATCATACAGCCTTATCGCCCCGGACATGCCAAGATGGATAAGCAAGGTTTTATCCGCAGGTAAAAGTGGCAGCAAAATATATTTTCCACGCCGCCATGGCATTCCGCAAGTCTGACCGGTAAGGGTCTGTGCCAGCCCGTGTGGCAATGGCCAGCGTAAATCGGATCGGGTTAACCTGACAGACCGAATAGGCTGGCCATTTACTACCGGCTCCAGAGCCGTGCGAACGGTTTCAACTTCTGGTAACTCAGGCACTCTTCTATTTCCCTTGCAACTTCTTTATAGTCATGATGTATCAGGGATTCGCCGTTTTTTCCAATAAAGTTAATGCAGGCTATTTTGCTGATTTGAACGTAAAATAACTGAACCCTTTACCTATCATGTTCCAAATAGGGCAGGTACGAAAAGCACATAGCAAGTTTGTGAGGATATAAGGTGACGACACAGCCCGAACAGGATGTCATTGATTTTGGCTTTTCAAAAGTGCCGCGGGCACAAAAACAAGCGCGAGTCGGCGAGGTGTTCTCGTCTGTAGCCCCCTCTTATGATCTGATGAATGATGTGATGAGTGCCGGCATCCACAGGCTGTGGAAAGATGCGCTAATGGATTGGATGGCCCCGCGCCCTGCCCAAAGTCTGGTTGATTTGGCAGGCGGTACTGGCGATATTGCGCTGCGATTTCTGCGGCGCGGCGGCGGTTCTGCCCATATTGTCGATATTAATGCAGAAATGCTGGCCGCTGGCAAAAAACGGCGCGAGATGCGCGCACTCTCTGACAAGCTTGTCTGGACAACTGCCAGTGCCGAGTGCCTGCCGATAGAAGATAACAGCACTGACAGGGTAACGATTGCTTTCGGATTGCGTAATGTAACCAACCGACAAGCTGCACTGAGCGAAGCCTATCGTATTTTAAAGCCGGGCGGGCGGTTTTGTTGTCTGGAATTCTCGCATGTTGATAATCCGGCCATTGCAAAGCTCTATGATTTTTGGTCTTTCCAGGCCTTGCCAAAATTAGGGCGCTATATCGCCCGTGACGAAGCGGCCTATCGTTATCTGGCAGAATCTATCCGCATGTTTCCGCGCCCCGAAGCGCTGGCGGCGATGTTTGGTGACGCGGGTTTCGGACAAGTGCGGATCCGCAGCTTATCTGGCGGGATTGCCGCTATTCATTCCGGCTGGAAACTGGATTAATGGATAGTCTGCTGACATTGTGGCGGTTGCCGCGAACCGGCTTTATTCTTGGCCGGGCCGGGGTGCTTGGGCATCTGGCAAAAATCGATCTGTTGCCAGACTGGTTTTGCCGCCTGTTACTGATCCTGAATTTTATCATAGCCGGGCGTAAATCCAGAAAAGATGCAGGGCAAGCTTTGTGCGATGCGCTACAGGCTTTGGGACCAGGATTTGTTAAATTTGGACAGGCGCTGGCGACCAGAGCAGATTTGATTGGTCCTGAATTGGCAAGCGGGCTGGTGCAGCTGCAAGACAGGATGCCACCTTTTTCTGGTAAAAGGGCTATCCAGATTATTGAGGACACCACACAAAAACCCCTTTCCGAGCTTTTTTTGCATTTCGAAGAAACCGCTATTGCCGCTGCCTCTATTGCCCAGGTTCACAAAGCAACCCTGCCAGATGGACGTTTGGTAGCGGTAAAAATATTGCGTCCTGGCATCGCCAAGCGCTTGCGACGGGATGTGCGGTTTTTCCGTGCGCTGGCGCGGCTGGCAGAGGCGCTTGCGCCGGGCTTGCGCCGCCTAAAACTGGTAACCGCGGTTCAGCAATTTGAGCATATATCGGATATTGAACTTGATTTGCGAATGGAAGCGGCCGCAGGAAGCCGGCTGCGTGAAAATATGGCTGGCGATAAGGGCATCCGTGTCCCTTTTATTGATCTGGAACGCACCAACAGCCACATGCTGGTCATCGAATGGATTGATGGCGTTCGCATTGATGATGTAGACGGGCTACAGGCGGCTGGACACGATATTGCCAAGATTACCGAAGCGGCGGCCACCAGCTTTTTTAATCAGGTTTTCCGCGATGGCTATTTCCACGCTGATATGCATCCTGGCAATATTTTTGTCACCAGTGACGGGCTGTTAGTGCCGATTGATTTTGGCATAATGGGCCAGCTGGATTTTGCCGACCGGCTGTTCCTCGCACGCTTGCTTGATGCTATTTTAAACCGTGATTATGACAAGGTGGCGCGCCTGCATTATGATGCTGGCATGCTGGATGACACCGTCTCTCTGGCGGCGTTTTCCCAAAGCCTGCGAAGCGTGGCCGATCCGGTATTAGGCAAATCGCTTGGCGAGATATCGCTGGGTCTGGTTCTTGGCCAGATTCTGCAAATCTCGGCTCGATTTGATATTTCTGTGCAGCCGCAATTTAATTTACTGCAAAAAACCATGATGATGGCCGAAGGGGTAGCCAGAAGCCTGAATCCAAAAGCAGATATGTGGTCGTTTGCGCGCCCGCTGGCCAGCGACTGGATCAGTTCAGAAGATAATATCCGCGCCCAGATAGACAGGATATTTTCCGATTTACGCCAGCTCTATCTGAAATTGCCACAAATTCTGGAAAAGCTGGACAGGCCTGTATCACCGCCCCCCACCCCAAAATGGCCCTATGTTGTCACCGCTATCTCTGTTCTGATCGCCCTTTACAGCACCCTGTATATTCACTAAAATGTGAATTCTTCACAAATTTGTGAAAACAGAGAGGCTAATGAGTGATTTTAAAACCATTTTGGATGCTGCGATTGAACAGCTTGGTGGCAGTGAGGCGGTGCAAAAACTGTTATCTGTGGGCGCGAGTGCGCTGTCTAATTATCGCATGCGTGCCCAAATTCCGGCAGCAAAGCGAGCCAAGCTGGAAGACGCGCTGGCACAGCAAGGATGGCATCTGGATCTGCAAGGCCTGCAGCTGACCCCGCTGAACCCGGCCCAACAACAACGTGTGTTGCTGCTGATAACAGGCGGCATTGCGGCCTATAAAGCTTTGGACCTTGCACGCCGCCTGATGGATAAAGGCTATCAGGTGCGCGGCGTCATGACCCGCTCAGCCATGGAATTCATCACCCCGCTTAGCTTGTCTGCCCTAACCGGTGAAAAAACCTATAGCGAGTTATTTTCGCTGACAGATGAAGCCGAGATGGGGCATATCCGGCTGGCCCGTGATGCCGATATTGTGCTGGTGGCCCCGGCAACAGCAAATTTCCTGGCGAAAATGGCGCATGGTCTGGCGGATGATTTGGCCAGCACACTTTGTCTGGCAACCGATTGCCCGGTAATGATAGCCCCGGCCATGAACCCGAATATGTGGGCACATCCCGCCACGCGGGCCAATGTAGAAATGCTGAAAAATCGCGGCGTCACCCTGATAGCCCCGGAAGATGGCGATACGGCCTGCGGAGAGGTAGGAACGGGCAGACTGGCTGAATCAGCGGTCATTATTTCTGCTCTTGAGGCGCGTCTTGCCCCGCCCCTGTCTGGCCCTTCGCAGCCTCTGGCCGGGCGGCATATTCTGGTTACTTCTGGCCCTACTTTTGAGCCGATTGATCCAGTGCGCTATATCGCTAATCATTCCTCTGGCAAGCAGGGGCATGCGATTGCCAAAGCCTGTGCAGATAAAGGGGCGCGCGTTACCCTGATCAGCGGCCCTGTTCAGCTGGAGGATCCAGCAGGGGTGGAGGTTATAAAGGTCACAACCGCTGGCGAGATGTATGACGCCTGTATGGCCAGCCTGCCTGCAGATTGTGCCATCTGTGCCGCGGCGGTCGCCGACTGGCATGTGGTAAATAGCGGGCCTCAAAAGATTAAAAAAACTGATGAGGGGATACCGCATCTGCAACTGGCAGAAAATCCGGATATTCTGGCCAGCCTTAGCCAGCATGAAAACCGCCCTCACCTGGTTATCGGTTTTGCTGCAGAGACCGAAAATATCGCCCGGCATGCCGCGGCAAAACGCGCGCGCAAAAAATGTGACTGGATTGTTACTAACTGGGTTGGCGGCACCGGCAAGGCTGCGGTATTTGGTCAGGACAGCAATCATGTTACCATGCTAGATGATACCGGCGCGCATGACTGGCCCCGCGCCAGCAAAACAGAAATAGCGATAACATTAACCCAGAAAATAGAGGCCTGGTTCGATGACCATCAAAGTTAGCTTCCAGAAACTTGCACATGCACAAGACCTTTTACTGCCCGCCTATGAAAGCACCGCAGCAGCCGGGGCAGATATACGCGCCGCCTTGCCAGAGGCAAGTGTAATTCTGCAACCTTTGGAACGCGCCGCTATCCCCACCGGATTGGCGATGTCCATCCCCCGAGGCTATGAAGCCCAGCTTCGTCCACGTTCTGGTCTCGCCCTGAAACAGGGGCTTAGTCTGGTGAACGCGCCTGGCACCATTGATGCAGATTATCGCGGCGAGGTAAAAGTGATTGTGATCAATCTGGGTCAGGAGCCTATTGAAATTAGCCATGGCATGCGTATCGCACAGCTGGTCATTGCCCCGGTTATTCAGGCAGAATTTGAAACCGTGAAAACTTTGGATAAAACCATCAGAGGAACAGCGGGGTTTGGCTCAACCGGCCAGTAATGCTGAGAAATAATACCGGGAGATAACGCTGGAAAAATTTTATGCGGTTAAGTGATGCTGAAATAGAACGCTATGCCCGTCAGGTGGTGATGTTGGAGCTGGGCGAGGACGGGCAGAAAAAATTGCTGGAAGCGCGCGTGCTTATCCTTGGCGCTGGCGGGCTGGGCGCGCCGGTAATTGCCGGATTGGCAGGCGCAGGCGCGGGGCATCTGACCATTTTGGATGAGGATATAATTGATACAACCAATCTGAACCGCCAATTTATCCATAAAACAGAAAGCCTGTCGCAACCCAAATCAGCAAGTGCCGCGCAATTTATCCAGCAGCTAAATCCAGATATTTCTGTGCAGTGCCAGCAGGTGCGTTTTACAGAGAAAAATGCAGGCGCGCTGGTGGATGCCCATGATCTGGTGATAGATTGCACCGATAATCCGGAAACCCGATATCTGGCCAATGCCACCTGCCAGCGCCTGAATACACCACTGATTTTTGGCGGGGCAATTCGCACAGATGGCCAGGTCACCAGTTTTGTGCCGGGCGACCCGCATAGCCCGTGTCTGCGCTGTATTTTCCCGCAAACAGATCTTGATTATGATCAGGCACCTTCTTGTGCGAATTCCGGTATTTTGGGCAGCACCACCCTGGTCATTGGCGGTTTGCAAACAGCAGAAGCGTTGAAGATACTTGCCGGTTTTGGTACACCGCTCATTGGTCGGCTGTTATTATATGATGGGCTGGCTAACAGCTTTACCGAAATTGCGGTCTCGCCCGACCCGGCCTGTCCTGTTTGCGCCAGACCCTAATAATAGCCTGTCCCTGCAGCTGAAGGCGCATTACAGCATCGCGGCCAGCACTCTGTCTGGCGGGGTATGCCCATCCAAAAAGGTTTGGATATTGATAATGACCTTGTCACCCATAGCATGGCGACCTTCGATAGTTGCCGAGCCTATATGCGGCAATAACACCACATTATTGCGTTCACGCAGCCGTTGGGCAATGGCAGGCTCATCTGCATAGACATCCAGCCCTGCACCTGCAATCGATCCAGCTTCCAGCGCATCAGCCAACGCTTTTTCATCGACAATCTCACCGCGTGCCGTATTTACCAGATAGGCATGTTCTGGCATCAGCGCGAGGCGTTCTGCACTGACCAGCCCCTTGGTGGCATCTGTATAGGGACAATTAACCGATACAATATCCATGCGCCGAAGCATCTCATCCAAATCATCCCAATAGGTCGCTTCCAGTTCAGCTTCGATAGCCGGATGCACCGCGTTGCGATTATGATAATGCACACTCATCCCGAACCCACGCGCCCGCCGGGCAATCGCCTGTCCAATTTGCCCCATGCCAATAATTCCCAGACGCTTGCCATTAATCCGGTGACCTAGCATGCCTGTGGGCGACCAGCCTGTCCATTTACCAGAACGGGCACGCCCATCGCCCTCTACCAGACGGCGCGGCACCGACAGGATAAGGGCCATAGCGACATCGGCTGTAT
This sequence comes from Puniceispirillaceae bacterium (SeqCode), assembly GCA_049615365.1. Lineage (GTDB taxonomy): Bacteria > Pseudomonadota > Alphaproteobacteria > Puniceispirillales > Puniceispirillaceae > JADHLI01. The sequence goes on along the minus strand of JBMZFK010000001.1, from coordinate 18,004 downwards.
CCTCGCTTAGGACGCCGGGTGTATTGGTAACAGTGATTCCGCGTGCCTTGGCGGCGGCCAGGTCAATATGATCCACTCCCGTTCCAAAAGAGGCGATAAGCTTTAGCCGCGAGCCTGCCTGTGCCAGAATGGCTTCGGTTAATTTGTCTGTAACGGTTGGTACCAGAACATCTGTATCCTGCATCGCTGCTACCAGCGCGTCTGGACCAAGCGGGATATCATGTGCGCTAAGCTCGGCATCAAAAAGTTCGCGCATGCGCGTTTCGGTGACATCAGGTAGTTTTCGTGTCAGAACAACTTTCGGCTTCATCAACAGCGTTCCTCTATAAAAATGTACATATCTGCCAATAAAATAACAGTTGCTTCGTTGATTGCGTGTTTTCTTGTAACCGAAGTTACGGTATCAAGTATAGATGTCTCTCCAGATAGATCGAACAAAAAAATAGATACCTGTTTTTTTAAGGAATATTTTAACATAGAGTAAAAGGGCATGCCTAATTAATGCGATACGCACATAAAACAGATTCACAGAGTATTTTTCGGTCATTTTTCCCCGGAAACACAAGATTACGGTATCTTTTAGCAAGCCTGTCTATTCTCTGTTTTGGAAGCCTGCTTACCCCCCTTCCGGGCGCCGCCGCCGATACAGCAAAACAAACCAGCCTGAGCGAGCGCACCGTCATTCGCGGATCAGGCTATCCGGTGCCACGTTTTGTGACCTTAAAAAAGGATCTGGCCTATTTACGGGTCGGGCCGGGGCGCGAATATCAGCTGGACTGGGTATATGTGCGCCAAAATCTGCCCCTGAAGGTGATTTCAGAATTCGATGTCTGGCGAAAGGTTGTGGATCATGAAGGCACGACCGGATGGCTGCATAGCTCGCTGCTATCGCTAAAACGTTTTGGATTGGTCACAAAAGCAGAAATTAAATTATATGATAGCCCCGAAGACAGCTCAAAAATCGTGGCTGTCGCTGGCCGGAATGTGTTGCTGGAGGTGCAATATTGCGAGAAACAATGGTGCCGATTGGCAACAAAGGACGTGCGCGGCTGGACAAAACGCCAGAATTTCTGGGGTGTACTGGAAAACGAAGAGGTAGAGTAAGAAAAGTTTCTGCTTGGATTTGGTGTTTACAGCGTTCTGTACTAAAACCAAATAAGTTAAAAATTAAACTGGTTTCACTGACGAATAAGGTAGGGCTATGGCACTCACCCATCAAAATGAATTTTCCTATGATGAACTGATTTCTTGTGCAAAGGGCGAGCTTTTTGGCCCCGGCAATCCGCAATTGCCACTCCCACCTATGCTGATGACAGACAGAATTACGCGTATCACCGAAACAGGGGGAGCCTATGAAAAGGGCTATATCGAAGCTGAATTGGATATTACCCCTGATTTATGGTTTTTTCCCTGTCATTTCCAGGGAGATCCGGTGATGCCGGGCTGTCTTGGTATGGACGGGCTTTGGCAGCTGGTTGGGTTTCATCTTGGCTGGCTGGGCGGTTTGGGCCGTGGACGCGCCCTGTCTGTGGGCGAGGTTAAATTTACTGGCCAAATATTGCCCTCAGCAAAGCTGGTAACCTTTCAGCTGGATATCAAGCGGGTATTGATGCGCCGCCTGGTGATGGGGATTGCCGATGGCCGCGTGTTGTGTGACGGCGAAACAGTTTTTGAAGCGGCGGATATCCGCGTGGGTCTGTTTGGTGCTGAGGAGGCGAAATAATGCGGCGGGTTGTTATAACAGGTATTGGAATCGTCTCGTCAATTGGCAATGATGCAGCGGCGGTTACACAGTCTCTGCGCGAGGCACGTTCTGGCATTATCGCAGCGCCTGATTACACAGAACTGGGCTTTCGCTCGCAGGTAAAAGGGGCGGTTGATATTGACCTGACCCAGCATATTGATCGCAAACAGATGCGCTTTATGGGCGAAGGTGCAGGATATGCGGTAGTTGCGATGCAGCAAGCGGTAGCTGATTCCGGTCTGGAGCCGGCAGATGTATCTAATCCGCGCACCGGCCTGATCGCCGGTTCAGGTGGCCCGTCTACTGCGAATATGCTGACCGCCTTTGATACCACGCGTGAAAAAGGGCCAAAGCGGGTTGGCCCCTATATGGTACCGCGCTGTATGTCCTCTACCGTATCTGCCTGTATCGCTACCTTCTTTGAAATTAAGGGCGTGAATTATTCAATCTCCTCTGCCTGTTCAACTTCGGCCCATTGTATTACCGCAGGGGCAGATGCCATTCGCTATGGCATGCAGGATATTGTATTTGCTGGTGGCGGCGAGGAATTGCATTGGACCTTGTCTGTGCTGTTTGATGCAATGGGGGCCATGTCGTCCAAATATAACGACACGCCAGAATTAGCGTCACGTGCCTATGATGCAGACAGGGATGGCTTTGTCATCGCTGGCGGTGGCGGCATGGTTGTGCTGGAAGATTATGAACATGCAAAAGCCAGAGGTGCGAAAATCTATGCTGAAATTGTAGGCTATGGCGCCAATTCAGATGGCCATGATATGGTTGCGCCATCTGGTGAAGGCGCACAGCGTTGCATGAAGCTGGCACTGGACGGGTTTTCCGGAAACGGCCTTGAAATGCCCGTAGATTACATCAATGCACATGGCACCTCTACACCGGTTGGAGATGTCAAGGAGCTAGAAGCGGTGCAGGTGGTGTTTGGCCCGCGCGGGTATCTGCCAGTTGTTACCTCTACCAAATCCCTGACCGGTCATTCGCTGGGGGCGACAGGAGTACAAGAAGCAATTTATACCTTGCTGATGATGCAGAACAACTTTATCGGGGCTTCTGCCAATATCGAAAATCCAGATCCGGCAATTGGCGATATTCCAATACCGCGTCAGCTTATGGAAAATAAAGATATCACTCTGGCGCTGTCGAACAGCTTTGGTTTTGGTGGTACAAACGCCACTCTGGCACTGGCGCGTCTGTAAGATAGCCTGGTATTAAAAAGGAGCAGGTCTAGCATGGGTATCCTGGCTGGAAAAAAAGGCCTTATTATGGGGGTTGCGAATGAGCGATCTGCCGCGTGGGGTATTGCCGAAGCGGCGGCCACGCAAGGGGCTGAACTTGCTTTTACCTATCAGATTGAAGGCTTTAAAAAACGGCTGGAGCCGCTGGCAGCATCAATTGGATCAGATATCCTGATTGAATGTGATGTCGTGGCTGAAAATGGCATTAAATCTGCCTTTACCCAACTGCGCCAGCATTGGGAACAGCTAGATTTTGCCGTTCATGCGATAGGGTTTTCAGACAAATCCGAGCTAAAAGGCCCCTATTATAACACCAGCCGGGATAATTTTGAGCAAACCCTGCTGGTATCGGCCTTTTCCTTTACCGAGCTGGCCGCAGAAGCCCGGCATATGATGCCAGAACAGGGCGGCTCTTTGCTGACTCTATCTTATCTTGGCGGGGTGCGTACCACGCCAAATTATAATGTGATGGGGGTGGCCAAAGCCGCGCTGGAAGCCTCAACGCGCTATCTGGCGGTGGATTTGGGGCGGCAGAATATTCGGGTAAACACCCTGTCAGCCGGACCAATGCGTACCCTTGCCGGTTCTGCCATTACAGGGGCGCGCCATATTTTCCGCCATTCCGAAGAACAGGCCCCGCTAAAACGCAACCCCGATATTCAGGAAGTGGGTAGGGCGGCGGCATATCTTCTGTCTGATCTGGCCTCTGGTGTAACAGGCGAGACTCATTATGTAGATGGCGGTTATCATCATATTGGTGTGCCGGCCGAGAGCGGCGAGTAAATCTGACCTGACTATACATAAAAGCTGGCCCTTGATTAAAAAAGCCGCCCTTGTTAAAAGGCAGCTTTTTTAATCAGTAATTTTTCTATTCCCTGATTTTCAGGCGATTTTATTCCTCATCGCCCTTATCAGCTTCCAGATCTGCACCTGTTTCCTGATCTACACGCTTCATGGACAGCTTGACCTTGCCTCTGTCATCAAAGCCAATAACCTTAACCTTGACCATATCGCCTTCTTTACAGACATCTGTGGTCTGGGCAACACGCTCATTTTTCATTTCTGAAATATGTACCAGCCCGTCACGTGCGCCAAGGAAGTTTACAAACGCGCCAAAATCAACGGTTTTTACAACCTTGCCATCATAGATCACGCCAAGCTCCGGCTCTGCTACGATATCCTTGATACGGGCAATGGCCGCATCACTGGCAGACTGGCTGATCGCGGCAACAGAAACACTGCCATCATCATCAATATCGATCTTGGCGCCTGTTTGCTCAACAATCTCTCTGATCATCTTGCCACCTGGTCCAATCACCTCTCTGATTTTATCTACAGAGATTTTGAAGGTTGTAATTTTTGGCGCAGATTCCGCCAGACCATCACGTGCGCCTGTTAGCGCCTTGCCCATTTCACCCAGGATATGCAAGCGACCATCACGGGCCTGACCCAGCGCAATATCCATAATTTCAGGGGTAATAGAAGTGATTTTAATGTCCATCTGCAAGGCAGTGATGCCCGCATCTGTACCCGCGACCTTAAAGTCCATATCGCCCAAGTGATCTTCATCACCCAGAATATCGGACAGAACCGCATAGTCTTCATCTTCCTTGATAAGACCCATCGCAATACCGGCTACCGGGCGCGCTAGCGGAACTCCGGCATCCATCAACGCAAGAGAGGTACCGCAAACTGTCGCCATTGAAGAAGAACCGTTAGATTCGGTAATTTCAGATACCGCTCTGATGGTATAGGGAAATTCTTCTTTAGAGGGCAGTAGCGGATTAATCGCCCGCCATGCCAGCTTGCCATGACCAATTTCGCGCCGGCCAGGCGATCCAACACGCCCTGCCTCACCCACAGAAAATGGCGGGAAGTTATAATGCAGCATAAATCTGGAACGATATTCGCCCGTCAGCGCATCGATCATCTGCTCATCCTGGCCAGTACCGAGGGTAGAGACCACCAATGCCTGTGTCTCGCCTCTGGTAAATAGGGACGAGCCATGTGTGCGGGGCAGCATACCCACCTCAGCAACAATATTTCGCACGGTTTTGGTATCCCGGCCATCAATACGCTGACCAGTCTTTAAAATGGAAGAGCGAACAATATCTGATTCCATTTCCTTGACAATAGAGGAGACCAGCACGCCATCTGCATCTGCGCCAGCCATCTCAACCGCTTCGGCGCGGGCTTCAGCCAACGCTTCCTGACGGGCTGATTTATCCGCAATATCATAAGCAGCGGTCAGCTTGGGAGCCAGCCCTGCCAGCGTTTCGCGCAGCGGGGCAGCTTCCGGGGCTTCAACTGGCAGATCGCGTGGCTCTTTTGCGGCGACTTCTGCCAGCTCAATAATAGCGTCAATGACAGGCTGCATCTGCTGATGACCAAAATTCACCGCGCCCAGCATGATCTCTTCAGACAGCTCTTCTGCTTCTGATTCCACCATCAGCACGCCATCCTTGGTACCTGCAACAACCAAATCAAGTGCCGTATCTTCCATTTCAGAAAGCGTTGGGTTCAGGATATATTCACCATCTTTATAGCCAACACGCGCCCCTGCAATCGGGCCAAAGAACGGGACACCGGACAGGGTTAGCGCTGCTGAAGCGCCGATCAATGCAACGATATCAGAGGCATTTTCCATATCATGTGACAGCACGGTACAAATAACCTGGGTCTCGCACTTGAATTCCTTTGGAAATAGAGGCCGGATTGGACGGTCAATCAAACGGCTGGTCAGGGTTTCATGCTCAGAAGGCCGGCCTTCACGCTTGAAAAATCCACCCGGGATTTTACCTGCGGCAAATGTCTTTTCCTGATAATTTACGGTAAGCGGAAAGAAATCCTGGCCAGGCTTTGCCTTGCGAGCCGCCACAGCGGTACAAAGAACCGTTGTTTCGCCCATGCTGGCCATAATGCTGCCATCTGCCTGACGCGCAACCTTACCTGTTTCAAGAACGAGGGTCTTACCCCCCCAATCGATTTCTTTTCTGAATATTTCGAACATCTAGTTTATCTCTTTTATCTGTTTCATCTACATACGGTCATGATCAAGATAGACCCTGCAAGCACATCGGCTACAGGCCCGTAATCAAGGAAATTGCTGAGAAATGTTATGGGGTTTGGTCAATGGACGCATAGTTGTTAAAAGACTCTCAGTCTGGTCTTTTACCGCCCGCATACGCCTAATTTCGCGGTTTTTCTCGATTCGCTATCTTCATCTATCGTTTATGTCAGCAGATATCGCACGCTATCGGCACAAATGCAACCACTATGTAGAAAACCATACACAAAAACGGGTCTCCCTTTTTCAGCCAGTTTGTAAAAACAAAGCTGCAGGCAAACCCGTTTATAGTTGTGTTTTTTGAAAACCAGACAGGCTGGCCGCCAACAAATTAGCGGCGCAGACCCAGCTTTTCGATCAGCGCTTTATAGGCAGCTTCATCACCTGCACGGATGTAATCCAGTAAGTGACGGCGCTGGCCTACCATTTTCAATAGGCCACGACGCGACGCGAAATCTTTTTTGTGGGTTTTCATATGTTCTGTCAGATAAACAATCCGGTCTGTAAGAATAGCGACCTGAACCGCAGCTGAACCTGAATCATTTGCATCTTTACCGAAAGCCGAGATAAGCTCTGCTTTGCGTTCCTTCGTAATCGACATCGCATACTCCTTCATGCTAGCGCTGTGCCTGAACACAGCAAGTTTATAAGTTTAGCACCCGCATCGGCGATAAAATGCTGTTTTCCAGTTGAACAAGCGCCACCGGGCGCCCCTCAAAAACAGCTATCGCTCTATCTGAGTGCTCTCTGTCGCCTGATTCTGCAAAGGCCTGGCGTAACAATGCCTGCCGTTCCAAATCCAGAGACAGCTTCTGACCAAATCGAAGCCGTTTGGCTTCCTCATCTGTCAGGGCTACTGCCGGGATGTCGTCCAGCACAGTCATGACAGATAAAACATAGTCAGATGCGCGCGCACCTTGCCCTATTTCTTGCAGAAAATCTAGTGAAATCGCATTATCTATGTGGAATTTCCCTACAGATCGCCTCTCCAGGGCGGTAACATGGGCAGCCGAGCCCAATGCCCGGCCCAAATCACGTGCCAAAGACCGGATATAGGCGCCCTTGCCGCAATGCACTTCAAAATGGGCTTCCTCCGCCTCTGCGGATAGTAGCTCCAGACTATCAATGCGAATTTTTCGCGCCGCCAGCAAGGGTGCTGCCTCAGCTGGCGTTTCGGTATTCGGGATATCACGGCCTGCCTTATCGCGCGACCGGGCCAGGGCATAAGCCCGCTTGCCTTGTATTTTCACAGCGGAATAATCAGGCGGGATTTGATCTATCAGACCGGTGAATTGCGGCAATATTTCAGCTATGGCGCTCGCAGGCGGGATATAATCACTGGTGCGGGTAATGCTGCCTTCGGTATCATCTGTTTGCGTCTCCGCACCCCATTTCACTGAGAAACGATAGGATTTTTCAGCCGTCATCACATAGGAGATGGTTTTTGTGGCTTCCCCCAGAGCAATTGGCAAAACGCCGCTCGCCAACGGGTCAAGCGTGCCAGCATGACCAGTCTTTACGCCTTTAAAACAGCGCTTGACGACCGCCACCACCCTGGCAGAAGAGATACCGGTGGGTTTATGGATACACACCCAGCCATGCGGGCCTTCGTTGCGAAGATTATCCGACAAATCTGTGTTAATCCTTTGACTGTATGCCAGAGAAAAGCCGGGCCATCCGGTCGGCATTGTCATATGAATCATCGCATACAAATTTAAATACTGGCAAGCGCCGCAGATGTACACGCCCAGCTACCTCATGGCGCAGCACAGGGGCATATTGATTTAACAGGGGTAATACCCGATCCATATCCTGACCGCCTAGCGTCATTACATAAACCCGTGCCGAGCTTAGATCCGGGCTGACCGATACTTCAGATACAGTGATGGACACCTTATCCAGCTCCGGGATATGGGTTTCCTGACGCATCAGAATAGAAGCAAGATGATGGCGTAAATCCTCGCCCACACGTAATTGACGCTGGCTTGGCTCAGCACTGGCTGATCGTGATTTTTGTACCATACTACCTGCCTGTCCTTGGCCCTTGTGAGGGGGGGGGCAAAGCCAGCCGACCCTATGTTTTAATCAAGGGTGCGGGCGATTTCCTTTACCTCAAAACATTCGATCATATCGCCTTCCTGAATATCGGAATAATTATCGAACGCCATACCGCATTCCATGCCGTCACGCACCTCTTTCACTTCATCTTTAAAGCGCCGCAGCGTTTTCAGACTGCCTTCGTGAATGACCACATTATCGCGCAGCAATCTGACCTTGCAGCCCCGCTTGATAATGCCTTCAGTGACTATACAGCCAGCCACTTTGCCCTGCTTGGAGACCGAGAATACCTGGCGGATTTCTGCATAACCAATAAAGCTTTCCTGCTGTTCCGGGCTAAGCAGACCGCCCATCGCACCCTTCACCTCGTCAATCAGCTCATAAATGATAGAGTGATAGCGAATTTCAATGCCATCTCTTTTGGCAAGGTCGCGGGCTTGCGGAATCGCCCGGACATTAAAGCCGATTACCATCGCATTAGAGGCGGCTGCCAGCGATACATCTGATTCAGAAATGGCCCCGACACCGGCGGTAAGAATACGCACCCGCACCTGTTCGGTTGCCAGCTTGTCAAACGCCGCTCTAATCGCTTCAAGCGATCCATGTACATCGGTTTTAATAACCACAGGTAGTTCTTCTGCCTCACCTGCGGCAATCGCGGTCAGCATCTGTTCAACAGAACCCCGGGCTGAAATTCTGGCTTCTTTATCGCGGTTGCGGCGCTTGCGATATTCGGCAATTTCACGTGCCCGTGACTCGCTCTCGACCACAACAAAGGTATCGCCGGACATGGGCGTGCCATTCAGACCCAGAATTTCAACTGGCTGGCCTGGCAGTGCCAGTTTAAGCTGTTTGCCACGTTCATTTAGCAATGCCCTGACCCGGCCTGATTCAGCACCAGATACAAAGATATCCCCAACGCGCAGGGTACCGCGCTGTACCAGTACGGTTGCCACCGAACCTCTGCCACGCTCTACTTTTGCTTCTACAACACTGCCTTCAGCTGGTCTGTCAGGGTTCGCTCTTAACTCTAGTAATTCTGCCTGAAGCATAATCGCTTCTTCCAGCTTATCCAGACCAAGCCCGGTATGGGCAGATACATTTACACACAAGACCTCACCGCCGAAATCCTCGGTAACAATTTCATGCTGCAACAAATCATTTCTAACCCGCTGCGGGTCGGCTTCTGGCTTGTCACATTTGTTAACCGCGACAATCACCGGACATCCAGCTGCCTTTGCATGGTTAATCGCTTCGATAGTCTGTGCCATTACAGAATCATCTGCTGCCACAACCAGCACTACAATATCTGTTGTGTTGGCCCCGCGCAGACGCATTTCGGTAAAGGCTTCGTGGCCAGGTGTATCAATAAAGGTGATCAGATTTCCTGATTTTGTTTCAATCTGATACGCGCCGATATGCTGGGTAATGCCGCCTGATTCGCCGCCAGCTACATCGGTTGCCCGAATAGCATCTAGCAAGCTGGTTTTACCATGATCCACATGGCCCATCACCGTCACCACAGGTGGGCGAGGCTGTAAATCTTTTTCGTTATCATCTGCGCCTACCAGACCTTCTTCAACATCTGATTCCGATACGCGCTGAACCTTATGTCCAAATTCCAGCGTGACCAGCTCGGCAGTTTCCGCATCAATAGACTGTGTTACGGTCGCCATAATGCCCTGCTTCATCAGCTCTTTAACCACATCAGCGGCACGTTCAGCCATACGGTTGGCCAGTTCCTGAACCGTAATGGTATCTGGAATAACCACATCACGAACCTGCTTTACCTGAGGCTGGCTCTCGCGCATCCGGGCTTTTTCACGTTGCCGGCGAACAGAAGCAAGCGAACGCTGACGCCCATCCCCATCTGACAGGGCCTGCGAGATGGTCATTTTACCAGATCGTCTGCGATCCCCGTCTCGCTTTACCGGTGCAGGGCGCATTGGCGTTTCGGATTCATTGGTTTTGCGGCGGTTCCGCACTGGTGCATCCTCGCGGATTGGCGCCGGACCTTTTGGCTGAACGTCCTGCTCTTGCTGGCGCATCTTTGCCTGACGCGCGGCATTTTCCGCAGCTAGCCTTTCGGTCTCTGTCTGACGGTTAGCTACCGCCTGCTTTTCAATTTCCTGAAGCTCGGCAAGCTCGGCACGGCGGCGCGCTTCGCGTGGATCCAGAACTTCTTCTTTTTCTGCTGGCGCATCTTCTTCTGGCAGCTCTGCGCTTTCCGGCAGCGCGTCACCAGCGGTATCTTTGGTTTTGGTCAGCCCCTCTTGCAGAACTTTCATTCTGTTGGCGCGTTCTTCTGCGGTCAGGCGATCATCCAGCTTTTCAGACGCGCTGTCCGGTGCGGGTGTTTCAACAGCAGGGGTAACAGGTGCCGGAACATTTGCCTGTGCGGGACGCACTGCCGCACCGCCAACGCGTTTACGCCGAACTTCAACCTGAACGGTTTTTCCGCGACCAGATCCAACCATGCCGCCACGAAGGTTTGCGGGGTCAGCCGCACCGCCACCGAGTGAAAGCTTGCCACTTCCAGACAGGCTTAGTTTCTTCGGCTTATTATTTTCTTCACTCATCGATGACCTTTCCCGTTCAGCTTTGCCCATAACACCAAAATAAAGGATTTAGCTTGGTAGCTATGTCTTAGCCTTTCGCACCTTTGTGCATGGTAATACACCTGCTTGCCCCTAAATGACAAGCTTTCCTCACGACCTAATCTCTTGTTTTTCAGTTTCCGTAACTGCCCGCCACCGCCGCAAATCGACCATCAGCGCATTTATCTGCTTTTGTTCTGATGGATAGGCCGCGATCAAAACACCGGCGTAAGCCAGCGAATCAACCCCGGCTATCTGGCCTAGCAGATGAGCAGGCATATCCCTCTCGCACCAGCTTGGTTGCACCATTTGTATCAGGGCGGCGGCTTCGCGCGGGCTGGCATCGTCGGCTATCAGCAACCCGTCCAGGCGTGCGGCGGCCATTTCCAGCTTGCCACGACCCGTGACAAGCAGCCCGCTTTTTCGCATCAGGCTCATACGATTCAAAAGAATTTGCGCCAGCTGCTCTCCAAGCTGCGGAATAAACCCGTCTTTTATCTTCACAGGGTGCCGTAAAAACCGGGCGAACAGATTTTTTGATACCGCTTTTTCCAAATGCTGTTTTTCAGCTGTTACCCAGGCACCGCGCCCGCCAAGCCGGCCATAAATATCGGCAACTAGCTCGCCTTCGGGGCTAGCAACAAATCTGATCAAATGCTGTTTTTCAGCAGCCTGGCCAGTTGCCAGACAACGCCGCAGGCTGGCAGCGTGAGCCGCAATCTCCCAGGTTTCCAAAATGGGCGTTGTTGGCTTCATCATTAATGCCTGTCAATCCTGCCTGTGCCATTACTCTGTTGTATCTGCTGCTGCAGAGTCAGCTTCAGCATCGGCGTCGGCATCAGCATCAGATGCGGCAGCAACGTCTTCATCAGCAAACCAATGTGCCCGTGCAGCCATAATAATATCGCCGGCCGCAGATTCATCTTCAATGCCATGCTCGCCAAGGAAGCCTAATAGCTCTTCACTATCCAGCTCGGCCAGATCATCCAGACACAGGATTTTATTTTCAGCCAGAGTCAGTACCATCCCAAGGGTTAGATATTCAGCTTCGCGCAGATCATCCTGAACCTTTAATTTAGACAGCTCTTCGGTAATCCGCTTGTTTTCGGCTTCTGAAAACTCAACCGCACGATTTAACAGCTCGCCAGCAATATCTTCATCAAATCCCTGAATCATGGCCAATTCAGATACCGGGGTCGCCACGATATCATCAATAGATACAAACCCTTCAGCTACCAGCAAATGGGCGATAACATCATCAATGTTCAAGGCTTCGATAAAGCGTGCCGAACGTGTTTTAAATTCTTCCTGACGACGCTCTGATTCTTCTGCTTCGGTAAGGATATCAATATACCATCCAGTAAGCTGGGAGGCGAGGCGCACATTCTGGCCGCGTCGGCCAATCGCCAGGCTTAGCTGCTCATCTGGTACCACAACCTCTACCCGGCCAGCAACTTCATCCATAACCACCTTTGCCACTTCAGCAGGGGCCAGCGCGTTCACAATAAAAGTAACCGGATCTTCTGAAAACGGAATGATCTCGATTTTCTCGCCTTGCAACTCGCTTACCACCGCCTGTACACGGCTACCCCGCAAGCCGACGCAGGCGCCAACCGGATCGATCGATTGATCGCGTGACAGAACCGAGATTTTTGCACGGCTTCCAGGCTCTCTTGCAACCGCTTTAATCTCGATAATACCGTCATAAATTTCCGGTACTTCCTGAGTAAATAATTTCGCCATAAATTCGTTAGCAGATCTGGAAAGAAAGATTTGTGGCCCGCGCACTTCTTCACGAACATCTACAATATAGGCACGCACCCGGTCGCCTTGATTAAGATTTTCGCGCGGGATCATTTCCTCGCGGCGCATTACCCCTTCGGCACGGCCCAAATCAATGGTTACAGAATAGCTTTCTGCCCGCTTGACCGTACCCAGCACAATTTCGCCAACCCGGTCTTTATATTCTGCATATTGACGAGACCGTTCTGCTTCGCGCACTTTTTGAGAGATGACCTGTTTTGCGGTCTGGGCTGCAATGCGGCCAAATTCAATGGGCGGCAGGGGCTGTTTTAAAAACTCGCCTGTTTCTAGATTATGCTTGCGCCCTTCTTCTATGCCCATTTGCGTTGCATCATTTTCAACTTCTTCAACCACTTCTGTCCATCTCTCTAGCTGGATAGAGCCAGATTTGCGGTCGATCATTGCCCGGATGTCCCGGTCATGGCCATATTTAGAGCGGCCAGCTTTTTGGATGGCCTCTTCCATCGCCGCGATCACTTCCTCACGCTCGATAGATTTTTCACGTGCTACCACATCTGCGATTTGCAACAATTCCAGACCGGGGATTGAAGATGTATCCATTGACCTAAGCCTCTTCTTTGTTCGTGCGTGCCTGTTTTATGTTTTTTGCAGGCTGTTTTTGGGTGGAAAAAAATTCGGTTGGATCAATTTTAGCTGTATCAATTTGATCCAGAGTTGCGCTTACCCGCCCGGTGAGCGTTTCGACATGAATGACACCCTCATCATCCACACCTGCAAGGCGGCCACGATAGCGCTTTTGCCCTTCAAGCATTTGTTTCAGCGTAATCTTTATCAGCTCGCCAGAAAAGCGCGAGAAATCTTTCAGCCGAGTAAGCGGCCTGTCGATACCAGGAGAGCTAATCTCTAGCTGATAGGCATCTGAAATAGGGTCTTCCACATCCAGAACGGCAGAGAGATGGCGACTGATTTTTGCACAATCTTCCACAGTCATTTCGCGCAAATCAATCGGTTCTACCATAATCTGAAGTTGACCACGCGCAGATTTCCCGGCGCCACCCATATAGCGGATGCGCACGCATTCAAAGCCCAAATCAGCGAGGGCAGGCTCAATAAGCTGTTCTAGCTTTTGTGGTATCATCGCCTTTGATGTTCCTGTTCACGATTATCGCACAATTTTGTTACACGCCTTCCTGGCAATTTTTGCATGAAGGCAATAAAAAAGGCGGGCTGTTCACCCACCGTTCAGTAAATTCGAAACGTTCATATGCATTATAAGGCTTTTTGCCGCAGATTTCAAGCCTGTCTCATATATGCGGGCAAATGGGCTAGTGGCGCTGAAACTGAAACCAGCTTGGCAAGCGCCCTTCAGTAACACCTTTTTGCATATAGCGTGTTTGCGGCCAGCCTTCGGGGCGTTCACGCCAATCAGGGGCCGAGCGTGCGCACCATTCAAAAGCGGGATGGCGCATAGCTTCAGCCAGTAGCCAGCTTTTCGCTACCGGATGGTCACTTGCCATGCGCAGCAGACCGCCGGGCCGGATCAAATCTGCCAGCCTGTCCAACATCTCCTGATTTAGGATGCGCCGACCCGCATGGCGTGCCTTTGGCCAGGGGTCTGGAAACATCACATACACACAAGCCAGGCTTTGCGGCGGCAGCTTATCCAGAATCAAACGCACATCATCTGGCCAGATGCAGATATTTTTCAATGATTGCTGTTCAATATGGCGTACCAAGCTTACCACGCCATTTACAAATGGCTCTGCCCCGATAAACAGATTATGCGGATGCGCGGCGGCAATAGCGGCTAAATGCTCGCCGCCTCCAAACCCAATTTCCAGCACCAATTCAGGAGGCTGGCCAGCTGTAGCTGGCAGTTCTGACAGATGGGCAAAACGGCTATCAAGCCAAGATTTGTCTATCGCCTCTGGCACTTGTATATCAGGAAGCACTTCTTCTAGCAGGCGCTGCATATTCTGGCTGAGTGGGCGACCTTTACGGCGACCGTAAAACCGTATCTTTTCTGCAGGTGATGCTAGCATAACGGGCCCCATCTTATCTATTGTCAACAACCAGTGAGGCGAGAGTCCAGTCTAGTCTGATCTAGTCTGGCCAATCTGGATTATAACGCTGCCAGCAGATTATCGGTTAAATCAAGAGCTTCCCAGCTAAAGGTACCTGCCCCAGCTTCGCCCGCACGCCGTCCAAAATGCCCATAGGCAGCGGTTGGCGTATAGATAGGCTGGTTCAGCCCTAAATGGGTGCGGATGCCGCGCGGGGTTAAATCCATCACCTCATTGCTGGTCAACAGGGCTGAAAGCTTGGCGTCATCAACCCTGGTACTGCCATGTGTATTTACATAAACAGATACCGGTGCAGCGACCCCGATAGCATAGGCAATCTGGATAGTACATTTATCTGCCAGTCCAGCAGCAACAATATTTTTCGCCAGATACCGCGCGGCATAGGCAGCTGATCTATCCACCTTTGTCGGATCCTTGCCAGAAAATGCGCCGCCGCCATGCGGTGCTGCCCCGCCATAGGTATCAACAATGATTTTACGACCAGTTAACCCGGCATCGCCATCTGGCCCCCCGATTTCAAACTTGCCAGTAGGGTTAATAAGAAAATCTTCTGCATCAACCATCCACCCCTGTGGCAGAATCTCGGCAACAAGCGGGGTAACAATCGCCCGTATGTCATCTGTAGAAACGCCGGGCTTGTGCTGGGTAGACAGAACCAGCTTATCAACCCCATCTATCGAGCCATCATCATTATACCGCAAGGTCACCTGACTTTTAGCATCCGGACCGAACAGCGTGTTTGCATCTGCTTTACGATGCGCCGCCAGCTCTTTTAAGATTTGATGCGAGAAATGAATAGGCGCAGGCATCAGCTCTTCTGTTTCGCGGCAGGCATAGCCAAACATCAGGCCCTGATCCCCGGCGCCCTCATCTTTCTTGTCTGAACTATCTACCCCTTGAGCGATATCTACTGATTGTTCATGCAGATAATTCTGAAATTCAAAATGTGCATGATGGAATTTTTCCTGCTCATAGCCAATTTCGGCAACCGCCGCACGCACCGCCCCTTCAATTTTTGAAAAAATGGTTTTTAATTTATCTTCTGAGGCGCGAACTTCCCCTGCAAGAACAACCCTGTTTGTGGTTGCAAGCGTTTCACATGCCACACGCGCTTCGGCTTCCTGACCTAAAAACAAATCTAAAACAGTATCAGAAATTTTATCACAAACTTTATCAGGGTGACCTTCTGAAACTGACTCTGAAGTGAAAAGAAAGCTCACTGCGTTTCTCCTGCGACTATGGCTTCGTTAAATTTTATTCCGCCCTTTATCACGCTTCTGATTCAGGAATTCAAGAAAAATAGCCAATATACCAAGCCAAATAAGTAAAACCAAGAACCCGGTAAATCGGTTTTCTGCATAAAATGTAGGATTTTGCGCGGTGACATGGGGTAAATCCAATACCGCCTGCTGGCCCAATTTCGTTTTGCCAAGCAGCCGCCCAAACCCGTCAAAACCGCCTGAAACCCCTGTATTTGCAAGGCGATATACAGCCAACCCCTCTTCAATGGCACGCAATCGGCTTTGTGCAAAATGTTGATGCGGGCCTACGGTTTGGCCAAACCAGGCATCATTGCTGAGGGTGATCAGCATATCAGGGCGCCGCCTGTCCCGGGCAATAAAGCCGGGAAAAATAATCTCATAGCAAATCAGCACACGAATATAGCCAAAAGGTTCAATATAAATATCCTCAACAGGCGGGCCAGGAGTGAATTCACCTTGCCCGGCAATTGCCGAAACAAAAGGTAAATCGTGAAACGGAATATATTCACCAAAAGGCACCAGATGCTGTTTATGATATTGCCCCAGAAGCCCGCCGGAATGATGCAGAAAAACAGCTGAATTCAGGAAATTATTTTTGTCATCAGAAGACAGGATGCCGGTCAAAAGCACCCCGTCTTTAGGGGTGATGGCTTGCGCTAGCCTGCGCACACCTTCTGCATCATCGCGCCAAAAGCCCGCAATCGCTGCCTCTGGCAAAATGGTCAATACAGCCGGGGTAGCTGGCTGTAGCGCCAATTTGGTCATGGATTTAATATGTGCTGGCTTGCGACTGCGATCCCATTTTTCTGTTTGCGGAATATTGGGCTGAACCAGCCTTATTGTCGTTTTTTCATTTTGCTGATGCGCAAGCGGCGGCATATCCGCAAGGCGCATGGCCGCCGCCGCTATCAACAGGCATAAAGGCAGGGACATCCCTATCGCCGCCCGCATCTCCCGCAAATAAAGAGCCGCAGCGACAAGTACAAAAATCCCGCCCAGTACATTAAGCCCATGCTGGCCTGTAAAGGCCGCCATTTGTGCAAGAAGAAGGTTTTCTGCAAAAATATGCCCTGTCACATTCCACGGAAATCCGGTGAATATAAAAGAACGCAGCCATTCAGCGCCCCCCCAGAACCCTGCCAGCGCGACCAACTTTGCACCTGAATGTAGCGGCAATTTTAACGCCAGATAGGCCGCCACTATCCAGAATAGCGATAATAAAACAGGCAGGCCCAGACAGGCGAGGGGAACGACCAAAAGCTGAATCCCGCCCTTAACAAATAGCGCACTGGCAATCCAGTAAAGAGAACAGACAAACCAGCCAAACCCGCCAGCGCCAAACAATAGCACCCCTGTCAGGGGCCGCGCCGCACCGACAGCCAGAACAACCGGCACCGCCAGCAATAAGGCAACCGGCAGCCAGCCTGTTGGTGGTAAGGCCAGACTGGCCCCTGCACCACAAAGAAATGCCAGAAAAAATAAGGAAGCAGGGCGATTTATACGCGCCTTTAAAATCTGTTGCCGCTGCTTCAGATCCTGTTTCATCCGCCTGTTTTTGAACCTGCTATGCCTGGCTCTGCTGTACTTGCGCTCAAGCCTCTTATCCTGACAAGACGCAAGCGCCGCGGATCTGATTCCATGATTTCAAATTCCAGACCGCTATGATGATGCAGCACCTCGCCGCGCACCGGCACATGACCTGCCAGTGCAAAGACAAAGCCGCCAAGCGTGTCAATCTCGTCTCGCTCGTCACATTCCAATGCCATGCCGATATGAGATTCCAGCTCTTCCATTTCCAGCCGCGCATCTGCAACGGCGACATCCTTGCTGACCATCTCAAAGCGGGGCGCTTGTGTCTCATCATGCTCATCTTCGATCTCGCCAACTATTTCCTCGACCAAATCCTCGATGGTGATTAGACCGTCTACGCCGCCAAATTCATCAATAACCAACGCCAAATGCTGGCGCTTCAGGCGCATTTCCTGTAGCAGATCCAACAGCCTGATCGCCGGGGATACAAATAATACTGGGCGCAACAGTTGGCGCAAAACCGGCTGTTCGGGACTAAGGGAATGCGCAACCAAATCTTTGATATGCAGCATGCCGCGCACATTATCCTGATTGCCTTCATAGGCAGGTACCCGGCTATGCGCTGCAGCGCTAATCTGGCGAAAAACG